>JAJZJY010000306.1 GCA_021809885.1 Actinomycetes bacterium | reverse complement strand
CTTACAAGTTCCCGGGCGGGGGCGGCTGTCTGCAGAGGCCAGAAACCACGCGCCCCAGCTTCCCTCCAGGCTTGACGAGATACGCCTCGCCCGATGTGGGCATACCTAACAATGAGGGGTCACCCCCGATGCTCTTCTCGATCGCCACATGTAGGTTCACTGCTGCCGTCAGCTTTGGGGCGATTGTGGCTCGCGGCATACGAGCTGCAGCACGTGCGCCCGCCGAGCGGGTGTGAGCTGCTTACGGGGTGGAAGGGGAAGAAGTGGATTGGAAGAAGTTGACACGCCTCGATCGGGTCCTCGTCGTCGCCGGGCTTCTCTTCGTCGTCGACCTGCTCGCACTACCGTGGGTCGACGTCTCGATCGGCCCCGTCTCGTTCACGAGCTCGGGCACTGGTAGTCCCGACGGCTTCCTCGGTGTCCTCGCGGTCCTCGTCGCGCTCGGCATCGTCGCCGATGTGGCGCTGCAGCGATTCAGCTCGGTGCGCCTACCCTCGCTTTCCGTCGGCCCCGGCGCGACGAGGCTCATTGCCGCCGCCGCCGCGCTCGGCCTCGTCGTAGTGAAGCTACTGCTCCATCTCCACCCGAGCTACCTCGGCTTCGGATGCTGGGCGGCGCTCGCCATCGGAACCGTCCTTGTGGTCGCGGCGCATCGGTCATCCGCTGAAGCGTCGGCACCGTCGACGACGGCGTCAGCGCCGAACCAGAACTAGAGGTGAGCCCATGGCAGGCGCTCCCCCTGGCCCTCGTCGCCCTCGTCGCGCTCGTCGCGTTCGTGACAAGGGGACCGGGGGGCGCTGGGGGTGGCTTCGCGCTCGCGAAACTCCCGAGTCCGGCACGCGGACCTGCTATGAGCCGGGGCCTGCGAGATCGACGAAGATGACAAGGGCGTGGTGTCTGCCGCTCGTCGCTGGCATCGCACTCTCCGGCCTGGCCTTTGTCGGGCCAGCAGCATCGCTGACCCGGGTTTCGCAGGGCGCACGCAGTCCAGCAAGCCCGATGAGCGCGTATGGGATCGCTGGGCTCGGGAAGCTGACGCTCACCTCCGCGGTGCTCCTCAGCGACACGGGAGCGCGGTTTCTCGCTGGCTGGCTCAGCCCCGCGGCCAGTTGTAGCGCGACCCGTCATGTCGTCCTCGACGCAACGCTTCAGTACTCGCCGCTTCCGAGAGCGCCCGGCTCGACCAGGTCGTTCCGCTTGGGAAAGCTCGGCACCGTCGCGAACTGCAGCGAGAGCGGACCGAACTTCGGGGTCAGCTTCTCGGCCGGCCGGCACCACCTCGCCTGCAATAACCTGAGGTGGCTGCCCGGCCAGTACAGCTTCTCGACGACGGTGATCGCCACTGCTCCCAACGGCGCGACGCCCGATGTCTCTCTGCGAGCAGAAGCAAACCTCCAGTGGATACAGCCAACCCCTTGTCAATGACGACCTGCTCGCTTTCGTCACGAGCGCCAACCTGACCGGCTACGCCCTTGACCGCAACATGGAGCTTGGTCTCCTGGTCCGCGGAGGCGAGGTCCCGCGGCTCCTCGCGGCGCAGTTCGACGGCCTCATCGGTCGCGGAGTCGTACTGCCGGTGGTGCGGTAGGCACCCCGGGGGGCCTGCAAGGCGATCGCTGCTCCCGGCGCTTGCTCGGTCCGTGTGACTGCCGTGGTCCATGGCCTCTCGCGGTGCGCCCAACGCCAATGTCCTCCCCCTCCCAAGTTAGGTGGTACAATACCCAGGTGGAGGTCCTGGGCAGTGCTCGCCGCCACGGGCTCGCCGAGGATGACATTCTTCACGCCATAGCGAATGCGATCGCGAAGATCCCGCTCATGAAGACGGGATCTTCTTCCTCGGTCCCGACCACGCCGGGCAGCTGCTCGAAGTCCTCGCCCGCCAGACGCCCGCTGGGCTGGTCGTGTTCCACGCCATGCCCCTGAGCCCAAGGTACCGGAGGCGGTACCTGCCATGACAAAGAAGAAGCCCACGCTGGCCGAGCGCCTTGCGCCCATGTCGATCGCCGAGATCGACGCCATGACCGACAACGAGGCTGCCCGACTGATGGGGGCCTCGCCCGCCGACATCGCCGCGGCGCTCGCCGCCGGCGAGGAGTGGAGCTGGAAGGAGGCGGCCAAGGTCGCCACCGACGAGTGGCACGAACGGCTGGCGGCCGACATCGAGGCAGGCCGGGCGCGCGTCGTAACCGAGGGGCCCGAGCTCGAACGATTCCGCCAACTGGCCGCCGATGAGCTCGCGCGGCGCGCTGGCGGGCGGCCACGACTCGGCGACGGCCACTCGGTCCAGATCCGGGCCCGAGTCTCACCCGACCTGGCCCGCGCTCTCCAAGCCGCCGAGGCCCGCACCGGCCGGGCCCGTTCCGAGATCGTGCGTGATGCCCTGGAGGCATACCTGGCCCCCTGACTCCACCGGCACTCTCAGCCGTGACCGACAGGCCCGCGACGGGGGCTCGAAACCGACCAGAACACACGCACCGAACATCGGTCTATCAATGCGAGGCGGAAAGTGCAGAGGGTCAGGAACACAGGCCAGAGGGACCAGTCGTCGGCATCCGCGCCAGAGCGGGTGCGCAGATGTGCAGCGCGAGGAGCCAGCCAAATACCGCGGACTGGCATCGCAGATCGGCACCTACGCGCGAGGGGCTCTCGGACTCGGCGACGTGTCCGGGGCGCCTCCGCTCGAGAGGTGCTTTCGTGAGCGACCCGGTTTCTGCTGGCCACGGTGAGGATGAGCTCGTCGCGCTTGTCAAAGCCGACCTTCACCTGCACCTCGTCGGATCGGCGTCGCCTCGAACCGTCGCGGCGCTCGCCGGGCGCTACCCGTGCCGTGGCGTACCTGCTGACCCCGACGAGGTGAGGGGTTTCTTTGCCTTTCGCGACTTCGCGCACTTCCTCGATGTCTACACCGCGGTGAGCGCGCTCGTTAGTTCCCCCGAAGACCTCCTCACACTCGTGGCCGGGCTCGCCGAGGACATGTGCGAACAGGGAACCGCCTACGCGGAAGTGACCGTGACCCCGGTCACCCATCTCCGGGCCGGCATCGGTCTGGACGACATGGCGGCGGCGCTCGACCTTGGTGCGGAGCGCGCCCGCGGCGAGAAGGGGGTGGAGCTCGCCTGGGTCTACGACATCTCCGGCGGCGACGGGCACGAGGGTGCCCGGCTCACCCTCGACGCGGCGCTGCACTACCCGCCAAGTGCGCTCGTCGGCTTCGGCCTCGGTGGACCGGAGGCGGGGGTACGCCGAGGCGCCTTTGCCGACTACTTCTCCGCCGCCCGTGCCGCCGGGCTCCACGGCCTCCCCCACGCTGGTGAGAGCGTTGTCGACCGTCACGGAATTCCCTGGCGCTGCCGTCACGGAATTCCCTCGTCCGGCGTGTGTAGCTCATGTTTAGTCGATGGCGCCTCCTTCTCGCCCGACCGGAGGCCGGGGGCATCGGATGGCGGAGAGCGCTTCGGTCATGACGCCACTCCGCCAGAGCCCCCGTCGAGGAACGCACGGAGTTCGTTGGCAAGCATGTCGGCGCTGAAGCGTCCCAACCCAGTGCCGACGACCACGACACGCTGGCCATGGCGGAGGCGGACTATCCACTCGCCCGTGATGAAGCCGTCGTTGTCCTCGCAGCGGTCAACCTCGATGAGCACCGGCGATCGGACCCATGAGGCGCGACAGCTCGGAGAGCAGTAGATAGGTGGTCGTCCCGCCTGACCCGGGCGTCGACGCGGCAAGGGCCTGTCACAGCCGTCGCGGGCGCAGATTCCCGCACTCACTGTGGCGCTCCTTTGGATGGAGCGCCGGGGCGCTTGTTGGGCCGATAGGACTTGCCATCCATGTGCACGTGGTGAGCCGAGTTCACGATGCGATCGAGGATCGACTCGCTGACGACCGGGTTGGGAAACAGTGTGTACCAGTCCGAGGCCTGCCGGTTGGCCGTGAAGATCGAGGTCTTTTGCACCCGGGCTGTCACCAACTCATAGAGGTCGTCCGCCTGCGCCAGGGTGAAGTCGCGCATGGCGAAGTCGTCCAGGACGATGATCTGTGGCCGGCTCCAGCGCAAGAGGCGCTGTTCGAAGCTGCGGTCGGCGTGGCCACCGGCCAGATCGGCCAGCAGGCGCGAGGTCTTGGTGAAGACGACGGTGTAGCCCCGTCGGCAGGCCTGGTGGCCGAGGGCCTGAGCAATCATGGACTTCCCGACCCCGACCGGTCCGTGGAGAATGACCGATTCTCCGGCTTCGACGAAGCGCAACGTGGCGAGGTCGCGGATCTTGGTAGCCGGAATCTTTGGGTTGAACGAGAAGTCGAAGTCCTCGATGGTGGTGGTCTGCTCGAAGCGAGCGGCTTTCACCCGGCGCTCGATCCCCGCAGCGTCGCGCCGGGCAGCCTCGTCCTCGCACAGGCTCTGGAGCAGCTCGACGTGGCCGAGCTCGCCGGCGGTCGCCTGGGCCAGTCGAGTCTCGAGGGTGTCGAGCATGCCGAAGAGCTTGAGCTTGGTCATCGTCTCTTCCAGGTGGTGGGGTTTCATTGGGCAGCCTCCTCGATGTCGAAGAGGCGTTCGGGCCCGTGCAAGTGAGCCGCGGCCGCCGGCGGGGTCTGGGGCTCTTGCTCCTCATCGAGCTCAAGGCCAGCGACCAAGATGCCCCTTACCGTCTTGTAGGACGGATCCCCGGCCACGAGGGCCTTGCGGCAAGCGGCATCGAGGCGAAAGGCGTCGTACTTGTCGGCCAGCCCTACCACGCCCTGGGCCTGGCGCAGGCGATACAGGGCGTTGACCTCCATGATTGCCGCCACCACCTCGGCCACGGCGTCTCCGAGCTCAGCGGCTCGCCGGCGGCACCAGGCGGGGGTGCGCATCATGAAGGCGATCTTCTCGGGCGGGTAGTGGTCGTAGTTGGTCACCTTGCCGCGCTCGGCTCGCACGTGGGTGGCGAGCAGTGTCCCTTCGAGGTAGATCTCGACGGTGCGTGCGCTCTCGCGGGCCTCGACCACCTTGCCGATGTGGATCCACGGCACGCTGTAGAGCGTCCGGCCCACCTTGACGTGGATGTCCGGTGGGACCTTGGGCGTCGACCACTTCGCCAGTTCGAACGCCGCACGCGGCAGTGGAAGGAGCAGTGCTCTCTCCTCGGCCTCGAAGAGCGCCTGGGGTGCGACTCGCTCTATCCCGCGATGCTGGCGTTGGTTGGCGACGCGCTCACACCACCGCAGCGCATCGGACTGCATGTGCGCGAGGTCGGTGAACTCGCCTTCGCGCCCGGCGAAAAAGGAGTCCCGGCAATAGGGCACGGGCCGTTCGACCCGACCCTTGTCACGGGGCTTTCGCAGACGAGCGGGGTCCACCAGCGTGCCGTAATGAGCGGCGAACTCACCGAAGGACTTGTTGATGAGCGGGTCATAGAGATCGGCCTTGATCACCCCGGTCTTCAAGTTGTCCGGAACTATTCGCGCCACGGCGCCACCGAAGAATTCGAAGGCTGCCACGTGGCTCTCCACCCAAGACTGCTCGTCCATCGTGAGCACCGGCCGCAAGAACATGAGGCGGCTGAAGACCAGCACCATGATGAAGCCCTGCACCCGACGCCAGCGTTCGCTGACCGGGTCGAACCAGCGCCCGAGCAACCCATAGTCCACCTGTGCTTCCTCACCGGGCGGTGGCGTGTCGCGCAGCACCCGCACCGCGGCGCGAGCCACCTCGGCTTCGAAGTTGGCCCCGATGTAGCGACGCACCGAGGACTCCGACGCACCAAGGCCGTGGTCGTCGCGCAGCCGCTGGTGCATGGTGGCGATGGTCACCACCCCGATCCACTCCTTGATGCGATCGTGGTGCGGGGCGATCTCGGGCCAGGTGGTCTGGCGCCGGGAGCGGTCCACCAGATCTGGAAACCAGCCTTCGGCGAGCGCCGCCCACTGTTCGGCGCTCAGCGCCGGGCCGCCTGGGACGATGCCGGCGTCTCTGGCCGGCGTGACGTACTTGCG
>JAJZJY010000305.1:4148-5986 GCA_021809885.1 Actinomycetes bacterium | reverse complement strand
TCTCCAAAGGCGGGATGCATGCGTTGCACGCGTTCGCACCACTCCGCGTAGCGCGGTAACAGCTCCGAGCAATCCACCAGACGGTCCAACGACTTCACCCTCTCAGATGCTGGGCCATCCAGTCGGCGGCATAGCTCAACGCCTCGAAAGGATAGTTGGTCAGTCCGTGAAGTCCGTCCGCGTAGACCTTCAATTCCGCATCGCATGCTTCGGAGGCAATCCGCTCTGCCGCTGACTGCCGAATGATCCGGTCACGTGCACCATGTATCACGAGCAGTGGACGGCGAATCCGCGGCGCAACGCCTTCAAGCGTGAAAAGAGCCGCACGCTCTTTTGCATCCTCTCCGTCCGCAGCGCCCGACCTGCGTTGGAAGGCACTTCGGCTCAGCTGACCCCGTGTATCCCAACCGTCCGCGAAGCAATACGGCCCCGATACGCTCACGGTCGCGCCAACACGGTCGTCGAACGCGGCACCACGACAAGCGAAATAACCGCCGAGGCTACGGCCATAGAGCCCGAACCTCGTGGTTCGAAAACCGTCGGACTTTTGTACCCAGTCTAGACACGCCTCAACGACGCTTTCGAAATGAGGTTCCAGGTTCGCACACTCCTCCATTTCGCCCTGGCCGGGACCATCGATCGCGAGTACTGCCATGCCCCTGGACAAGAAGTACTCTCCAGGAACCTCCATCTCCTCTTTGACCGAATCTAGTCCCACAATCATTAGGACGAGAGGCGCATGCGACAATAATTGCTCCGGAATCCGAAGGTAACCCGGGATCAACGCGTCCCCGTAGGGAATCGACACCTTCTGAGCAGGAGGGCGCAGAGCCCACGCGCCCCGCTTATAGCATGCCACCGCACGATCGTTTGCGGTGCGAGCGGCATCCTCTGACTCAGTGAACACGAACTTGCCAAAGTGCCAGCATCGGAAGGCCTGGCGCCACGCGGATGCCGCGGTCTCCATCCGGCCATCGACTTCGGCGTCCTCGGCGAGCTCCTCGTAGTGCCTCGCCGTCCTACCCCACTCCTCGCACCAGGACGTCCAATCCTCGATCCGGGCCAGGGTGCCCTCAATCTGGCCGTAATCGATCCCTCCGATCGCGAACCTCGGGCGCCACGCGGTAACAGCTTCGAGAATCTTTCCGTCGCGCGGCCCAGCCTGCGCGTCGCCGAGCTGCCCAGCCTGCAATTCAATCACGCTCCCATGCTTTTCGCTCCTCGCACCGCGCTTGGCAGGCGCGTCGGGAGACTACCGCCCTCGATACAGCTTACTTGCCACTTTCTACCCAGCCCTACAATAGCCACCGTCGTAGACCTGACTGAATGCCGGCACACTGGTGATCGACTTCTGCTCCAGGAGCACGTGCGCCGTGGAAGCCACCCACTTCTTGGACATGGCACAGGAGGTGTTCCAGAGCTTGATCGACCGATCGAACTTGATCGCATACTCGACGGCCTTCTTCGGTTCTCCGGTGATCCGTAGTGCCAACTTCACAAACTTGGCATTGTTTCTTGGGTTCATCATCCAACGATCTGCGGCCATCATCGCTCCGATCACATCCCCGACTACCTTGGGGTGTGCCTTCGCATACGAGTTGGTCACATTGAGGGAACCGTACCAGTATGTAGGCAACGTCTTGTACTCACGATCCAGTACATGTGAGCCTTTGACGCTGTGAAGGATCGTATAGGCTGTGTCTGCATGGAAGACCGCAGCGGATATCCTCCCCGTTGCGAGGGATGGGACGAACTCAGCCCTCGTCATGGTGATCTCGTGCACTTGACCGGCGGTCACGCCCCCGGCGGCGAGGCACGCACCCATGGTGGTTGCTGCG
>JAJZJY010000305.1:0-4138 GCA_021809885.1 Actinomycetes bacterium | reverse complement strand
TCCAACATTCTTCCCGATGAGTGTTTTTATTGACTTGATTGTCTTTCTGGCAATACAGACCGTGTCGAGCGGACGGTAATCAACCCATACCGCATGGATGGGCGCGCCTTGCGCGGCGGCTTCGATGCTGTCGCTACCTGCCGCCATACCAAGCGTGATACTCCCAGACGTCGTTCCCAACTCGGTGGCAAGCCCTGTCGGCATGTACGCAATTGTCACCGCCAGGTGCACCTTCTCGAAGTATCCGAGATTTTCGGCAACGAACACGGCGAGCTGTGGCACCTTCGGCGGGCTCAGCGGTTGGCCGATGATCACAGGCGTCGATGCGACTGTCCGGCTCTTCGGCGATGCGCCGACGATCGTAGAGCCGGTCATGATGAGTGAAAGCGAACAAAACACCGTGATCAGGGCAAGTCCCGAAAATCGCGTCATCCGTCGCCGCATTGCAGCCCCCCCATCTAGTTCGCCTGGTCTGACCTCTGATTACTTTATCGCAGCTGTAGCCGCCACGCAATGCCTGCACGCGCTCTCGTCCCCACTTACGTGGCGGGGCATCGGCGCCGTCGCCGCCTCGGGCCAGCGACCGGTAGCAGCCGGTGCCCGCAGCCCTCGGCGATCGCCCAGTGGTGCGGCGACAGGTCGTCTGTGGGCTGGAGCGGCCCTGTGCGGTCCACGGCGACCAGCTCGCGCACACCGGCGTCGGGCAGCGTCGTGGCGGCAGCCGTGCCCGCCGCACCAAGATCGGCTTCCTGCTCGTCGTCCACCACGGGGCCCAGAGCGTGGCCGACCTGTGGATCCGGGCCAACCATGCCGTCGACGAGGCACGCGCCGCCTCTCTGCCGGGATCGAGGATGCCCCGGGGCCGGTCACTGGCCGGGCCGGTCACTGGTCGGCGAGCTGGCGACGCTCACGGCCCCAGTTCTTCCGTGGTTGCCGGTCACGACCGGCCTGGCCGTCCTCTCCGGCCAGGTGGACGTGGCCGACACCGACCCACCCGGCTGAGCGACGCCGCCCGCAACCGCTCCGAGGCCGATCGGCCGCGGCAGTGGCGCGGCTGGGGACCGCGTCCGAAGCGGCGACATCCCGGACGGCAGGCTAGTCAGGCGCCCCCCGGCTACGGCGAGCCCTCCTCGGCCGGTTGGTCGCCGAGGCCGCCATCCATATTTATATCCCCTGGTGGAGTCGCGGACGGGACTGCCGTGATCTCAATCGATGGAGATTCGTGAACAGCTCCCTGCGGCGAACGGCTGGCTCGTGCGTGTCCGAGGCGCGTGAGGGTCGTATCGAGTACCGTCCCGCGAAGGCCTAGGAAGCCAAGGGCAAGGAAGCGAAGGGGGCGCGGCGTGCGGGCAGCCATGTACCGGGAGACGGGCGACAGCAGCGTCCTGTCGGTCGAAGAGATCCCCACCCCCGAGCCAGGACCCGGCGACGTGCGCGTCCGCATCGCCTGCTCCGGCGTCAACCCCACCGATTGGAAGACCAGGTCAGGCATGACCGGCGCCGCGCCCTCCGAGCCCCAGGTGCCGCACCAGGACGGGGCGGGCGTCATCGACGCCGTCGGCGAGGGTGTCGACGACCGCCGTATCGGCCAGCGGGTCTGGCTGTACCTGGCGGCGTTCCAGAACCGCTGGGGCACGGCCGCCGAGTACAGCGTCGTGCCGGCCGAGCGGTGCGTGCCGCTTCCCGACGCCGCGTCGGACGAGCTCGGCGCCTGCCTGGGAGTCCCGGCCGTCACGGCCGCCCACTGCCTCGGCGGGGCTCCCGGTCGCCTCTCTGGCGCCACCGTCTTGGTCACGGGCGGGGCCGGAGCCGTCGGTCACTACGCGATCGAGCTGGCCAAGCACGCCGGCGCCCGGGTCGTCACGACGGTCAGCTCCGCGAAGAAGGCCGAGCTGGCAACGGCCGCGGGCGCCGACCTCGTGGTCGACTACCGCCAGCCGGGCTTCGTCGAAGAGGTGCAGAGGTTCTCCCCCGCCGTCGACCGCGTCGTCGAGGTGGCGCTCGGGGCCAACCTGGACCTCGACCTGGCGGTCTCCCGCCCCGGCACCGAGATCGTCACCTATGCCACGGAGAGGACCGACCCGGTGCTCCCGACGCGACGGCTCATGGCCGCCAACGTCGCGATCCGCTACGTGCTCCTCTACGGCGTGCCTCGCCAAGAGCTGGTCGACGCCGTCAGTTGGGTGGACCGTGCGGTCCGGGACTCGGCGCTGTCGCTGCTCCCTCTCCACCGCTTCTCTCTCGACGAGGTGGCGGCAGCCCAGGACGCCGTCGAGCGCGGGGCGGTCGGCAAGGTCCTCGTACTCCCCGGAGCCGGGGCCCCCTTGAGCGGGACCGCACCGGACGCGGACGTCATCGATCCTTCACGCGCGAGCCGCTAGCCTCGGGCGGACTCGGCAAAGGGGGGCACATGCACACGTGGGACGCCGTGGGGCGACGGATGGCGGTCGGTCTGGCGGTCGTCGCGCTCGTGACGCTCGGGTGGACGTCGATCTCGTCGGCGACCGTCTCGATCAATGCGGCCACGGGCAACGACATCTCCTTTCCCCAGTGCGGCTCCGCGTACCCGAGCGGCCAGGGCTTCGCGGTCGTCGGGGTCAACGACGGCATCCCGAACACGCTGAACCCGTGCTTCGGACCGTCCGCGTCGTACCCGAGCTACACGCAGAGCGAGCTCTACTGGGCGGTGAGCACGTCGGCGGGGGCCGGCACCCAGCCCAAGGCATCGGTCTACGTGAACACCGCCGACCCGGGGAACGTCGCCACAGGGGCACTCGTCGCCGACTGGCCGACGTCAGGATCGACCCCCTATGGGACATGCACGACGACGACAGTCACCACGAGCACCGGAACGGCCACCGCCGGCCAGAACTCGCCCGCCTGCGCGTGGGAGTACGGGGACGTGAAGGCGACCCAGGACGCCGCGTACCTGCAAGCGGCCGCGCAGGCGATCAACGCGCAGTCGCCGCCCGTGAGCGTCCCTGCGACCCCCGCCGGCTACCCGTGGTGGCTCGACGTCGAGACGGCGAACACATGGAAGACAGGATCTTCCGGCCAGGCGATGAACCTCGCGGTGCTCCAGGGGTTCGTGGTCGGTCTCACCGCAGCGGGCGCGCCGAGCGTCGGCGTCTACTCTCCGCCGACGCAGTGGGTCGCGATCACCGGCGGGACCAGCGCGTCGACTCCCACCCTCGGATCCTTGGCCACGTGGCTTCCCGGAGCGAGCGACGAGGCCGGGGCGCAGACAGTGTGCACCAGATCCTCGTTCACGGGCGGACCGGTCGCCCTCGCGCAATTCCCGAGCGGGGCGTACGACGGGGACCTGTCCTGCGCTGAACCCGCCGTCACCCAGATCTACGGCCAGACAGCCGACACGACTGCCGCCGCGGAGCTCACGCGCGCCTTCCCCTGGACAGCGGGCTCCTGCCCCACGACCCGCACCGCGGTCGTTGCGACGACAAACGAGTACCAGGACGCGCTCTCCAGCCAGTTCCTCGCCCAGCACCTCACAACCGGGACGCTCCTCACCCCGACTGAGAGCCTCTCCCAGGTGACGGCCACAACGCTCGAGAAGGAGGGCATCACCACCGTCGACGTCGTGGGCGGTCCGCTCGCGTTGAGCACAACAGTGGTCAAGGCGATCGAGAACCTCCCAGCCGATCAGTGCGGCGGCGTCAATCCGGTGGGCAAGATCGTCGTCCATCGCGTCTTCGGCACGACCCAGTACGCGACCGCCATGGCCGTCGCGGAGCTCGTCGGCTCGGCGGGTTCGAAGGCGTTCCCCGGGGCCTACTCGACCACGAACGCGACAGGCGGCACCGGCATGTTCAACGACACGGCGGGGAGCGGCTCTCCAGCCCCATCCGGCTCGCTGCCGACCGCGATCCTGGCGAGCGGCCAGGAGTTCCAAGACGCGCAGGCGGCGAGCGTCCTCTCCTACCGCACACGCCTCCCCATGCTGCTCACCCCGGCCGCGCAGCTCTCTACAACAGCGGTTGCAGCGATCCAGAAGCTCGGCATCAAGCAGGTGATCCTGATGGGCGGCCCTCTCGCCGTGTCCAACGCCGTCGAGGCGTCGTTGGTCGCCAAGACCGGCGTCTCGGTGCTCCGCGTCGCAGGCAAGGACTACACGGACACG
>JAJZJY010000304.1 GCA_021809885.1 Actinomycetes bacterium | reverse complement strand
CCAACAGCGCGCCGCCGCCGGCGACCAGGGCGAGGAGCCGGGAGCGCTGGAAGCGGGTGCCCGCAGCGACGGCGAGCCCCCAGGTGAGATACCAGGGCCAGACGACCGGGCTCGCAAGGACGGCGACGAAGAGCACGGCGGCGAGGGCAGTCGGGAGGTTGCGCCGGTTCACCCGCGCCGTGAGGACGAGGCCGGCAGCGAGGCCGAGCGCGCCGCCGAGCATCTCGACGACGAGGCGCGCCGTCGGGAGCGAGACCCGGCTGCCGAGGAGATGGTGGAGCCCGAAGCCGAGCGCGGTGACCGGCGCGGCGAGGATGGTCGAGTCGGTGGGCGTGAGGAGGGTGGAGGGGTTGAGCCATCCCCAGCCGAGTCCGGATGCGACCGTGACCGAAGCGAGCGTGGCCGCAGCCGTCGCTGCGCCTGCGCCGATGGCGGCGACTCGCGGCCATCCGCGAGGCTGGCTGCGCGCCCAGGCCAGCGTCACGAACACGACGCCGGCGAGCGCGGGGACCTTCACTGCCACGCCGAGCGCGGCGACGACGACCGCGAAGAGCGGGTGGTCGTCGAGTGCGAGGGCGAGGCTCGCGAGGAGCAACCCGACCATGAGGGCGTCGTTGTGGCCGGATGCCACGAACGACACGAGCGCGAGTGGCGAGAGGACGGCGAGCCAGAGTGCCCGCGCGGGGTCGACGCCGAGGTGGCCTGCGATGCGCGGCAGCGCCCAGGCGGAGAGCCCCACACCGAGGAGCTCGACGCCGCGGAGCAGGATCGACGCGAGGATCGCGGAAGGTCCGGCTGCGACCATGGCGACCTTTGCCAGCGCGATGAACAGCGGCCCGTAGGGAGCCGGGGTGTAGAGCCAGAACGGGTTGACCGAGCCCCCGATCGGGCCGGGTGGTAGGGCCGCCACGCCCGTGCGGAAGGGATCGAGGCCGAGCGCCGCCAGGCGACCCTGGGCCGCATAGCTGTAGACGTCGTTCGAGAACAGCGGAGGGCCGACGACGAGGAGCGCGGACCAGAGCGCGAGCAGCACGAGCAGCCGTGTCGTGCCGAGGTCCCCCCGACGCACGAGCGAGCCGAGGCCGAGCCAGGAGACACCCACGGCGAGGATGCCCGCCCAGGCGAGGAGGTGGAGCGGCGTCGTCGCGGAGAGCGGGATCTGGAACAGCCACGAGCCCTGGCCCTGCAGGGGGAGGTTGCCGAGGCGGCTCCCGGCGAGCTCGACCGCCCCGATGCCGAGGGTGCCGAGCGCAGCCCAGGCGAGAAAGGGCCGGAGCGGGGCGTTCACCGGCCGCTCCGACGCGCCGGCCGGCCACGCGTCGAGGTCGACGCGACGGCGAGACCCGGGGCATCGCTGGACCCGGCGTGACGAGCCCGGGCGAGCGGTGGTGTCCCGAGGCGGCTGGGGCGCGCCGTGCCGACCGGGACGTCCGCTCTCGGCGACGCGCAACGAGTGCGCGCTGGCACGCTTCTCGCTCACGGGTCTGCTCGGGGGGCTTGTTCGTCGCTCGTCGTCACGTTCATCCTGTCGCGGGTGCACGCACGGGCAGCACGGACGGATGCCCCCGTCTGGCGCGCCCTCGGCAGGACTCGAACCTGCGCACCCGGCTCCGGAGGCCGGTGCTCTATCCGCTGAGCTACGAGGGCAGCGGGAGCGATCCTAGCCGGCCGCCCAGCTGGGATGGAGCTGTGAGGCGGCCCCCCCCGTAGGATCGCGCCATGTCCATGCGGGGCGATCTCGAGGATGTCCTCTGGGCGGCGGTCGTCGCAGAGGGGTGGGCGGGCTCGCTCGACCGGGGCCGGGGGCGCGGCCCGGGGGCCGGCGATCGCCGCCGCCCGCCGGGGTCTCGGGGATAGCCGCAGGGTGCTGTGGTGGATCGCGGCGGGCTGCGGCGGGCTGGCCGCAGCAGGGCTCGCGCGGGCGCTCTCCGCGGGTGGCGGCCTCTGGCCGACGGATGTCGTCACGCTCGCTCTCTGGACGGTCACCGCCGCGTTGCACGCGTCGCGCCTGCTCCCGAGCACTGGGCGACAGCCGACAACCCCGACGTACGGGCGGGACGACCCGACCGTGCCGACGCGCCCGCCGGAGGCGCTGGCCCCGCCGCCCCGCTGAGGTCCAGCGATGGCCTGGTGATATCAGCGAGGTGATAGACGCTGGCCCGCGTCCTCTATGTCCTCGTGCGAAGCCGCGTCCAGGATCCGACGTGCCCAGCGGTGCCACGACGCAGCGAGCTCCGGCACGCAGAGAAGATCACGGGCGCGCTGGTGCTGGTCGTAGAAGATGTGAGCCACGTCGACCGCACGGAGCCCGTGCGATGGCCGGTGGACGACGTGGACCTCGTCACCGGCCTGGAGCTCGCCTTCGGTGAGGATCCGCAGATAGACGCCGTGACGGCGAGCCTCGGCGAAACGCCGTGGGAACTGGTCGTCTCCGACGCGGATACCGAGCTTGTAACAGGGGATACGCGGCTGGGTGACCTGAAGCTGGACGCTTCCCACTTGCCAGCACTCCCCGACAACCGCCTCGGAGAGGTCAAGACCCGTGATCGTGAGGTTCTCGCCCACGCCCCCCACGCCGAGCTCCAAGCCGAGCTGTCCGTTCCACCACTCGAGGTCCTCCGCGGCGTACGCATAGACGGCTTTGTCCGGGCCACCGTGGGCCTTGCGGTCAACTTGCGCGTCGCCGACGAGGTTCACTCCTCGGGCCCGGACAGGGCCGACGATGGGCGACTTCCAGATCGACGAGCGCACCGTGCGGCCGTGCCAGCCCGCCTGCCTCGGGCGGCCCACATTCACCGACAGCACCCTGGAGCCAGAGTGCCGGTCATCTTCCTCGTTGCTCGCGGTCTCTTGCCGTCGGTGCTCGACTCCGGGCACCGCCTGGCGCGGCAGGCGACCCGACGGGCCCGGCCTGGAAAGACCCCCCGTGGCGCGAGTCGTCAACGACGCTCACCTGGATGCTCATAGCTGCCGACCGGGGAGCGCAAGCCCACCGCGAAACGGTTCCAGCCGTTGATGGCGACGACCGAGAGGGTGAGCGCCACCACTTCCTCGTCGCTGAACCGGGATCGCACCTCGTCGTAGAGCTCGTCGGGAACATCGGAGCCCGGAAGCAAGGTAAGGGCCTCGCACCAGGCGAGCGCCGCCCGCTCTCGCTCCGAATAGCACGGCGCTTCTCTCCAGGCGACCACAAGGTGCAGTCGTTGCGGGTCCACGCCGATGGCGCTGGCATCCTTGGTGTGCATGTCGACGCAGTACCCGCACCCGTTGAGCTGTGACGCACGGAGCTTCACCAGCTCGAGCAGCTCCGGCTCGAGGGAGCTGCTCCGCACCGCCTGCTCCAAGCCCGCCATGGCCTGGATAGCCGCCGGGAACACGCTTCGGTAGTCGATGCGCATCTTGCCTCCTGGCTCTTGGTGTCGATCCGGGTACTGCTACGCCGTCGCACCCTGGCAGGAGCTGGTCCTCGGACCCTCGAGCCGACACGTCGCCTCGACGGGGCCGGCACCCTCCGGAGTGTTCTTCCCCTCGAGGCTAGAACATCGGCCGTGTCCGCGCGCAGCCAGCTCCAGCAGGGAGACGGGGGACACGGGCACACGAAGCCCGTGTGTGATCTGGTGCCTCAAGAGACTTTCTGTTCTGTGTCCACCCACCAACCGGGTGGACCCGGTGATCTCTGGTCAGTGCTCTTCGACGTCCGGCAGGCCCTCCCAAAGGTCCGGCAGCTGACAAGCCAGGCGCCGTAGCTCCTCTACATGGAGTGCCGACAGCGCGGCCAACCGCTCCTCGCCGCTCGGCGTCAGTCGCAGCCGGACCACCCGATGGTCGTCTTCGTCCCTGATCCGCCGCAGCAACCCTGCCACCTCAGCCCGATCGACGAGGCCCACGGTGCTGTGATGGCGAAGTCGCATCCGTTCAGCGACGTCGCCGACCTTGGGCCCACGAGGATCATCGTGCCCTCGTACCGCGAGCAGCAGCTGGTGTTGGGCGGGAGTCAGCCCGGCCGCTCTCGCCTGCGTCTCGCTCCAATGCTCGAAGCGCCGCAAGTCAGTGCGAAGCGCCAGCAGCCGCCGATAGGCGTCTTCGGGCAGTGCCCGCTTCGACATTGGCATTTTGCCAACGGATCCCTCAGATCCCGCTGGCGTCACGGTCGCCGAAGACGACGGCGGCGCCGAGCGAGGACCTTTGGGCTTGTTGCCTGGCACACCGTCACCTCACTCTCTGCATGCGAGGGTGCACGGGCTCGCGACCCTTGGCCCGACCGCGCCGAGCGACAGAGCATCCTCTTCCTCGTCCGACAACCACAGGCACACCAGTCTGCTCTGCGATCAACATCTCCTGACACGTTAGTATCGTGACACGATGTATATGGACGCGCAGAGCCCTGAGGTCAGCCTGGGCACGACCCGCCGCCGTCTGGCGGTGCTCGGAGGGGTCGGCCTCGTGCTCGGTGGCATCGGTGGCGTGGCCGCCGACATGGTGGTGCACTTGGTCGGGCTCATCAGCAACCTGGCGCTGCTGCACCGCTTCGGCTGGCAGCTGCCCGACCTGCGTCACTACCACCCCACGCCGGTGCTGCTGGCGGTGGCGGTCGGTGGTGCGTTGGTGGTGGTCGGCCTGGCTCGCTGGAGCCCGATCATCAAAGGCCACGGCATCCCCGAGTCGTTGAAGGCGATCCTGTTTCGCGACAGCCGGATCATGCCCCGTGCTGCTGTCGCCAAGCCGATCTCCGCGGCAGTCGCGATGGGGACCGGCGGGCCCTTCGGCGCCGAAGGGCCGATCATCGTCACGGGGGCCGCGGTCGGCTCCCTGATCGGCCAGCTGGTGCCGGTCAGCCCAGCGGAGCGCAGGATACTTCTCGCCGCCGGCGCCGCCGCCGGCGTGGCCGGCGTGTTCGCCACCCCCGTCGCGGCGGTGGTGCTGGCCTTCGAGCTGCTGTTGTTCGAGCACTCGCTCCGCTCCCTCGTCCCGTTGGTGCTCGCCACCTCCGTGGCAGCCGCGCTCCACGACGTGCTGATCGCACCCCATCCCCTGTTCGCCGTCGTGCACCCACTCGTCTTCCACGTGACCCAGCTGCCCCTGTTCGCCGTCCTCGGCCTGGCTGCCGGAGCCCTCGCCGTGGTGCTCAACCGGGGCCTGTTCGCCGTCGAAGCAGGGTTCCGCCGCCTACCGGTCCCCGAGTGAGCACACCCCCCGACGGTACCAGCGGTTTCGGCGCGATCGGCCTGGCCGTGCCTGGCTCGCTGTCGGTCGGCTACTGGGCCATCACCGACGCCGTCAACGGCCGGTTCCTGCTCGGAGCGGCCGCCGTTCTGTTCGTCGGGAAGATGGTCTCGTGGTGGGTGGGACTCGGGTCGAACACCTCAGGGGGCACGCTCGCACCGATGTTCCTCGTCGGGGCCACCATGGGAGAGATGGTCGGCATCGCGTTCGCCCACGCCTTGCCTGGCGCCCACATCCAGCCCGGCGCCTTCGCACTCGTCGGCATGGGGGCGACGTTCGGGGTGGGGGCGCGGGCGCTTCTCACCGGTGTGGTCTTCGCTGCCGAGGCCACCGGCGGCTACGGGATGCTGGTGCCACTCCTGCTAGCGACTGGGGTGACGGAGCTGGTGATCGAGGCCGAGCTGCGCCGCCGTGTCGCCGACGAGCACGTCCAGCCACCCACGCTCGGCCCCTGGGCGCCGCGGGCAGCCCATTGCGCAGCAGAAGCGGCCGCAGAGGGCGCAGACCGGCCCGAGCCACTCGGAAAAGTGCCCGCTGAGCCGAAAGACGATAACGATTCGGAGCAGGGGGGCACCAAGCCCGTATCCGCGCGCCAGCGCGGTCACCTCGAAGTGGCGCAGCACGATGACGACATGAACGCTCACCCTGCGAACGAGGGCAAGGGATTGGGTGCCGGACCCGCGATGGTCCAGCCTTCGTCCGAGCCCACCCTTCCCACCCCGGGGGTCGACGACACGTCATGTCCTGACCTCCAGGAGTGAACCCTGCGATTGGTAGC
>JAJZJY010000303.1 GCA_021809885.1 Actinomycetes bacterium | reverse complement strand
GGTGCGCAGGTCGGCCCCGTCGCGAACCAGCGTCGGGTGGGGCCGGACCCGGAGGTGCACGTAGAGGTCACCGGGCGGGCCACCCCGGATGCCGGCCGCGCCGCGCCCGGTCAGCCGCAACGTGGAGCCCTCGTCCACGCCGGCGGGGACGTCGACGACGAAGCTCTGCTCCAGGGTGCGCCGGCCGTCGCCGCGGCAGTCGGCACAGGGCGAGGTGATCTCCTCGCCGAGCCCGCCACAGCGGGGGCACGGCGAGGCGGTGACCATCTGCCCGAGGATCGACTGGCGGACCCGGCGGACCTCGCCGGCGCCGCCGCAGGTGCTGCAGGTGACAGGTGTGGTGCCTGGTCGGGCCCCCGAGCCGGCGCAGGTGGCGCAAGTCGTCGGCAGGCGGACGGCGATCTCCTCCTCACCGCCGAACACGGCACGGGCGAAGTCGAGCTCGAGCACCGCCTCGACGTCCTCGCCCCGGCGGGGCCCGCGCCGGGCCGTCGTGGCGGTGCTGAAACCTCCGGCGCCGCCGCCGAAGAAGGCGTCGAAGATGTCGCCGAGGCCGCTGCCGCCACCGAAGCCAAAGGGGTCCGCCGCGCCCTGGCGCGGCCCACCCGCCCCAAACAGGTCGTACTGCCGTCGCCGCTCCGGGTCGCGCAGCGTCTCGTAGGCGAGGTTGACGAGCTTGAAGCGCTCCTCCGCGGCGCTCTCACCGGGGTTGGCGTCAGGGTGCAGCTCACGGGCGAGCTTCAGGTAGGCGCGCTTGATCTCGCCTTCGGATGCGCTGCGTGAGACTCCCAGCACCTCGTAGTAGTCGTCGCCGGCCACGGTCGTAAGAGCCTATCCGGGGACTAGCAGTTCACCGACCAGGGCCACCGCGCGCAGTGCCGCCCCCGTCCCCCCTGCGGCCACCGGCCGAGGACCGGTTCACGCCCCCTCGCTGAGGGCACGCCCGAGCCGCTCGCTGACGACGCCCACGGCGGCGAGGGCCTGGTCGTAGTGCATGCGCGTAGGACCGAGGATCGCGATCGTGCCCCGGTCGCCCTCCACCTCGTACGGAGCCACGACGAGCGAGCAGTCCGCCAGCGACTGCATCCCGTGCTCGGTCCCGATGGCCACCGACAGCCCGCTGTCGAGAACGTCCCGCAGCAGCGTCACGAGGACGTACTGCTGCTCCATGATGGAGAGGACCTGGCGGATCGTGTCGACGGCGTCGAAGGCGGCCGCCATGCGCGCTGCGCCGCCCACGTAGACCTGGTCGTTGCCCGTGGGCGCCGTTGCCGCCAGCGTCACGAGGGCCCGGTTGGCGAGGTCGTCGACGGCGGCGTCGCCGGTGGCGATGAGCAGCGGTGTGCTGCCCCATACTGCCCCGGTGAGCGATACGGCCAGGTGGGATGACGCCGCTCCGACGGTGGCATCGCCGGGCTCGGCGTCGGGCGCGAGATCGAGGGTCCGCTTCTCGATCGTGCCGTTGGAGAGCACGGCTAGGACGAGTACGACCCGGGGCGACAGGGAGACCAGCTGCACTGACCGCAGGGTGAGGGACTCGGCGTTGGGTGCCGTGACCACGGCGGCGTAGTCGGTGAGACCGGTGAGCAGGCGGCTGGTGTCGGCGAGCATCCGTTCGAGCGCCCCGTGGGCCCGGGCGAAGAAGGCTCGGACCTGCTGCGCCCGCCCGTCGTCGAGGACTCCCGGCGTCGTGAGCGAGTCCACCAAGAAGCGGTAGCCCTTGTCCGTCGGCACGCGCCCGGCGCTGGTGTGCGGCTGGTACAGGTAACCCTCGTGCTCCAGCTGGCTCATCTCGTTGCGCACCGTCGCAGGCGACACGGCAAGCCCGGTCTGGCGGGCGACGTGGCTCGACCCGACCGGCTGCGCGGTCTGGATGTACTCCTCCACCACGGCCCGGAGGATCGCGGCTTTCCGGTCGTCGAGCATGTGAGCACCACGATGATACCGGCGTGCGATCGGAATATCGGGACGAACGAGACCGAGGGCGGGTAGCTGTCCCGGGACCACCCGATGAACGACACCCCCGAAAGGCTCCGGCGCCTCGCCGCGGAGCGGATCGACCTGTTCCAGCTGCACCGGATCGATCCCGAGGTGCTGGCGGACGAGCAGTCGGGCCTGCTCGGCGACCTGCTCGAGGAGGGCAAGGTCCGGGCGGTCGGGCTGTCGGAGGTCTCGGTCGAAGAGCTGGAGGCCGCCCGCCGGGTCGTGCCTGTCTCGACGGTGCAGAACCTCTACAACCTCGTCAACCGCAAGTCCGAGGCAGTGCTCGACCATTGCGAGCGGGAGGGCATCGGCTTCATCCCGTGGTTCCCGATCGCGGCCGGCGATCTCGCCCGGCCGCGCGGTGGCGACGGTCTAGCTGAGCGAGGAGCAGTTCGCCTCCCTGGAAGTGGCCCGGTAGCAAGGAGAAGGTCCTCGAGCTCACCAGCGCCGGCGCCTCGACGGGTGCGGCGCGCGAGAGAGAAGGGACATGATCGCGGTTTTCGTAGAGGGATCCGCTATCCGGTACCTCGGCTGTCAGCGGTGAGCCAGAGGGCCAACTGCTCGGTAACCTTCGTCAAGGTGTCGTCGGTGGCCGTGCTGATCTCACGCTCGAACCGCCGCGTCGATACTGCCCGCACGGCCTCGCACATGGCCCAGCTGGCGCGGTTGAGCCCACCGTCGTCTACAACGGGGACGTGGTGTGGGAACCCGCGTTCCCGGGTGGTCAAGGGCACCACAATGGCCTGTCGGATCGGCAGCGCGTTGAAACGGTCGCCGGAGACCACGAGACATGGCCGGAAGCCGCGTTGCTCATTGGCCACGGTGGGGTCCAGCGGGGCCAACCAGATGTGGCCCTGTTGCACCCTCACCCGTTGTACTCCGGCCACTCCTCAGCGGCAGAAGCGTCCGGCTCGCCGGCGGTGACCTCGGCCAGCTCGGCGACGTAATCGTCCCATGCGCCCGGGTCATCGCGCTGCATGCGGCGGTGGGCGGCCTCGACCTCCGACCAATGCTGCTCGACCTCCAAGCGACGCGATTCCTGCTCCAAGAGGGCGCCCATCGTGGTGCCTCGTGCTCGGGCGATCCCAGCCAGCCGGTCACGGACTGCGGAATCAACCTTGATCGTGGTGAGGGACATGCTCAGCAGTATACCAAACAGGGATACTTGTTGCAGGGGCGTTCGGGATGGCGATCCTTGACGGAGGCTCGCTCTACGGCTGTTGCGCGCTGCACCGCCTGACCGCCGAAGGCGTGATCGAGGTGGTCCACACCGACGGTGGGTCTGTGTGGACCGGCGGAGGCTGGCGGGGCCGGAGAGGGTGACGCAGGTCGGTGCCACCGCGCAGGGTGTTCGGACGGGGAAGGGCCCGGGAATGTTTGGAAGGTTGTTGTCGTGGAGCGACAACAACCTTCCAACGTTTGCTGCCGCTGGCCAACTGAGAGCCGCTCTGACCACCCAGAGCGGTCGTCGAAGGCTGTCGCTTGGCGGGAGACAGACAGACAGACAGCGCCCCTCGACAACAGCGCCCTGCGGTCCGCCCGCTGGACCGGCCCCTTGGAGCCACAGCATCGCACCAGATGGGCGGTCCTGGCTCGAGGTCAGCGACGAGGACGAAACCGGACCGCTAGCGGTCTGATTCGTGGCCGCCGGACTCCTGAGCGTGAGCGTGGAGGACCCAGGGATCCTCGACGGTTCCGAGCGGTCCTACTCCTCCAGGCGGAGGGCCTGGATGAACGCCTCCTGGGGCACCTCGACGCGCCCGATGTTCTTCATCCTCTTCTTGCCCTCCTTCTGCTTGTCGAGCAGCTTGCGCTTACGGGTGATGTCACCCCCGTAGCACTTCGACAGCACGTCCTTGCGCTTGGCCTTCACCGTCTCGCGGGCGATGATCCGCCCGCCGACGGCCGCCTGGATCGGCACGTCGAAGAGCTGTCGGGGGATCAGCTCCCGCAGCTTGTCGGTCATGCGCCGGCCGTAGTCCTGCGCCTGGCTCTTGTGGACGATGGCGCTGAAGGCATCGACAGGCACGCCGTTCAAGAGGACGTCGATCTTCACCAAGTCGGCCTCCTCCCAGCCTGCCGGCTCGTAGTCCAAGCTGGCGTAGCCCTTCGTCCTGCTCTTCAACGCGTCGAAGAAGTCCATCACCACCTCGGCGAGCGGGATCCGGTAGACAAGCTCCAGGCGCTCCGGGCCGAGGTACTCCATGCGTACCATGTCGCCGCGGCGGGTCTGGCAGAGGTCCATCAGCGTGCCGGTGTACTCCGACGGGGTCAGGATCGTCGCCTGGAGGTATGGCTCCTCGATCGACTCCAGCTTCTGGGGTGGCGGCATCTCGCTCGGGTTGTGCACGAGGACGGTGCCCCCGTCGGTGATGTGCGCCCGGTACTCCACCGACGGCGCGGTAGCGATCAGCGACAGGCCGAACTCCCGCTCCAGACGCTCCCGCACGATCTCCATGTGCAACAGGCCGAGGAAGCCGCAGCGGAAGCCAAATCCGAGCGCCCCCGACGTCTCGGGTTGGTAGGTGACCGACGCGTCGTTGAGGCGGAGCTTCTCCAGGGCCTCCCGGAGGACGGCGAACTCGTCGCCGTCCAGCGGGTACAGGCCGCAGAACACCATTGGCTTGGGGTCCTGATAGCCGGCGAGGGGCCCGGCCGCCGGGCGGGACGCCTCGGTGACCGTCTCGCCCGAGCGCGCCTCGGCCACGTCCTTGATGCCGGCGATGAGGTACCCGACCTCGCCCGGGCCGAGGACGTCCACAGGGGTGGCGGCCGGGAGCCTGACGCCGATCTCCTCCACGTCGTGGGTGCGGGCGGCTTGCACGAACCGGAGGCGGGCGCCGGCCGCCAGCCGGCCGTTGACGACCCGCACGGCGCTCACCACCCCGCGGTACTGGTCGTAGTACGAGTCGAAGATCAGGCCCTGCAGCGGCGCCTCCGGGTCGCCGGCGGGCGGGGGGATGCGCTCGCAGACGGCATCGAGCAGCGCCGGCACGCCTACGCCCGTCTTCGCCGACAGGCGGAGGATCTGGTCGACCGGTATGCCGAGGACCTTCTCGATCTCGGCGGCGTACCGGTCGGGGTCGGCGGCCGGGAGGTCGATCTTGTTGAGCGCGGCGACGATCTCGAGGTCGTGCTCGAGCGCCTGGTAGGCGTTGGCGAGCGTCTGCGCCTCGATCCCCTGGGCGGCGTCGACGAGCAGCACGACACCCTCGCACGCCGCCAGGCTCCGGCTGACCTCGTAGCCGAAGTCGACGTGGCCGGGCGTGTCGATCAGGTGGATCGTGTAGCCCTTCCAGCCGACACGGACGTTCTGGGCCTTGATGGTGATGCCCCGCTCCCGCTCGATGTCCATGGAGTCCAGGTACTGCTCGCGCATCTCGCGGGCGTCGACGGCGCCGGTCAGCTCCAGGACCCGGTCCGACAAGGTCGACTTGCCGTGGTCGACGTGCGCGACGATCGACAGGTTCCGGATCCTGGACAGCGGGGGGTGGTTCACGATCCCTCCAGTGTGGCGCACGGGTACATTTCGCGGGATGGAGCCCGTCGTCACGATCTCCGCCAGCTACGGGGCCGGCGGCAGCGTCATCGCCCCCCGCCTGGCGGGCGCCCTCGGCCTGCCCCTCGTGGACCGGCTCCTCACCGCCGACGTCAGCGAGGAGGCGACCCGCGAGCTCGGCTGCGACGCCGCCCGCTCGGAGGAGGGGCTGTCGGAGGAGGAGAAAGCGGCAACGCCGGGCAGCCGGCTGTTCACCTACCTGGCGCGCGCCGCCGGGGTGTACGGGCTGTCGGCACCGCCGATCCTCGTCGAACCCGAGGACGAGCTGCGTGACCAGGCGGAGGCGGGCCTGGCAGCGGCACGATCGGGTTCAGGCGCCGTCGTGTTGGGGCGCGCCGGCGCCATCGTGCTGGCCGACCGGCCGCGCGCCTACCACGTCCGCCTCGACGGCCCGGTGCAGGCCCGCGCGAGGCAGGCGGCTGCCATCGAGGGGATCCCCGAGGAGCGGGCCGCCGAGCGCCTCGGC
>JAJZJY010000302.1 GCA_021809885.1 Actinomycetes bacterium | reverse complement strand
CGGGAAGCTGATGGCAGAGGGAGCCGCACCGGTCCTGGCGTCACCACGGGTGTCGGCCGCGCCGATGCACGCGGCGGTGGCCGGCCCGCTCGCGGCGCGGCGTCTCGCCAACCTCCGGCGGGTCACGGGCGCCACCCGACTGGTGCTCGTCGCCGAGCGCGGCGCGCCCCTCCCTGCGGACAGCGTCCCGCGCGCGGCGCGCCCTGGCTCCAACGCTTCACTGCATGGACGCTGGCCAAGGAGATGCGGCGATTCGCCCACGTCCGGCTGGTCGCCGCCGGCGACATCGAAGCCGATCCGGCAGCGTGGCAGGCGATCTCGTCCGCCGCCGCCGAGCGATCTGCGATCAGCGCTGGCGAGAGCCTCGTCGGACCGCTCGGGCCGATGGAGCTCACGGGTCGCCGGTTCTTACGGCGAGGGATGGGCATCCTCGCTCGCCGTCTCCTCGGCCGTCGGGCCGGGCGTGTCCGGGACGCCCTGGCGAAGCGGATTCGGCGACTCCGCCACACCTGACCGCCAGGCGACCCCGCCACACCTGACCGCCAGGCGACCCCGCCACACCTGACCGCCAGGCGACCCCGCCACACCTGACCGCCAGGCGACTCCGCCACACCTGACCGCCAGGCGACTCCGCCACACCTGACCGCGGACAGCCGCCAGCTGGTTCCGCCACGCCCCGCCGGCGCAGGCTCACCTGATCGGCCACGGCCCTCACCTCAGGGAGCAGAGACGATGGCGTCCAGCATCACCCGGGACGTCCTCCGCAGCTCGAAGTCCTCGGCCCGCCGCCGGCCGGCGGCGACGAGGGCGTCCCGCCGGCGGTCGTCGGCCAGCAAGGCGGCCACGGCCTCGGCCACGAGCAGCGGGTCATTGCCGCCGAGGAGCACACCCGCTGACGCCAGGGTCTCGGGCACCGCGCTGGCGGAGAGAGCCACGATGGGGAGCCCTACAACCATGGACTCGACCAGCGGCACGCAGAAGCCCTCGTGTTGGGACAGGCAGACGAACACGTCCGCCGCCTGCAGTTGGGCGAGCAGTTGGGCATGTGGCATGGCGGAGCGAAAGGTCACGGCTGCGTCCACGCCCAGCTCGGCGCACAGGCGGCGGACGGCACGCAGGTAGCCCGGGGACGTGGTGCCCCCTACGAGTGTCAACCGGGCGCCCGGATCGTGCAGGCGGCGGAAGACGGCGAAGGCGGCGACGACATCGTGCTGGCACTTGTTGGGGGCGATCCTCCCCACGAACAGCCACGAGCTGCCGGGACCTCGGTCCTCCGGGAGGAGACGCTCGACGCTGGCGTCGTCGGGTGGTTGCCGGTAGGCGTCGAGGTCGATCAGCAGCGGGCAGGTGGCGGTGCGCTCGTAGCCGGAGTCGGCCAGCTCCAGCTCGTTGTATGCAGAGTCGGCGACGGCCAGGGGGGCGTACGAGGCCAGCAACTTCAGCTCCTCCCGGCCAGCCCGGCAACGGGCGGCCGACTCCGGGTCCCAGCGGTCGAAGAAGCGGGCCGGGGTCACATTGTGGTAGTCGACTGCCAGTCGAGCTCCCCCCGCCGCCTGTTCGGCCAGCCACGGAGCGAGCCGGCTTCCGGTCGACGCGTGGTACAGCATGAGGCCGCCCCTCGGGGGCGGCGGATCTGCCTCCTGCCAGCGGGATGCCTGCCGGCGTAACGATCGATCGACGTGGGCGGCGTGCAGGTGCGCATCGTGGCCAGCAGCGCGCAGGACACGGTGGATGCGCCGGGCGTGGTCGCTGATCGCGTCGTGGGGGACCAGGTCGGGCAGGTACTGATCGACGCGCACGCTCACCCCGGACCCGGACAGCCCGCCGTACACGGCGGCCGGCCGCTGGCGACGCCGGCCGGGCTGGCCGGGCTGGCCAGGCCGTCCGAGCCGTCCGAGCCGTCCGAGCCGCCGTCCGAGCCGAAAGCGAACCGTTGAACAGCACCGAGGAAGCCGGCCGTGGTAGAGGCCAGATCGAAGCACCGGGCGCGGCGGCGGCCGGAGTCGATGAGCGCCCTGCGACGGTAGTCGTCGTCGAGGAGGCCGGCGACCGCGGCGGCGACCGTCAGCGGATCCTTCTCGCCGAGGAGCACGGCAGCGTCGCCGACCGTTCCCGGCACCGCAGCAGCGGCGAACGCTACGACCGGGACCCCAACCTCCATGGCTTCGAGGAGTGGGACGCAGAACCCCTCGTGCTCCGACAGGCACACGAAGACGTCGGCGGCGGCGTAGTGGGCGAGCAACTCGGGGTGCGAGAGCCCCGAGCGGATGTCGACGGCTTCCTCGACGGCGAGGGCGTCCACCATGTCACGCAGTGCGAGCAGGTAGCGAGGCGCGGTAACGCCGCCGACCAGGGTGAGGTGCGCCTTGGGGTCGACGAGCCGGCGGTAGGCGGCGAAGGCAGCGACGATGTCGTGCTGGCACTTGTTGGGAGCGATCCGACCCACGAACAACCACTCGGCGCCGCCCCGCTCCCGTCGCCGCCGGAGTCGCCCGAGCGTGGGGCCGTCAGCCTCGTCGTGGTAGCGCTCCAGGTCCACCAGGAGTGGCGCCGTCACCGTCGGCCGGTACCCGAGATCGACCAGCTCCCTCTCGTTGAGCTCGGACGCAGCGAGGCCGATGCCACTGACCGGCGCCAAGGCGGCCAGCTCCTGGCGTGCCAGGCGCATCTCCTCCGCCGCCGGCGGCAGCCACCGATCGAAGTACTCCGCTGGCGTGACGTTGTGGTAGTAGACGAGGATCCGTTCCCCCAGCCTCCCCCGGTGCTCCAGCCACGGTGTGAACGGGGCATGGGTCGAAGCATGGTAGAGCACGGCTCGTCCGGTGCTGATCCGGCCGGGCCCGTCCAGCCATGGCCGGACCTCGGCGGCCAGGCTCTCGTCGACGACGTCGGCATAGAGGTCCGACTCGTAGCCCGCCGCCCGAAGGGCTCGGCGCGTCTGGAGCACGTGCGCGCCGATGGCGTCGTGCACGCCGAGGACGGGCAGGAGCTGGTCGATCCTCACGGCTGGAGCGGGGGGGCCGCTTCGCCGGCACCGCCGACCCGGGGGCCGCGGGCACCACCTGAAGGCCCCAGGCGTGCGTCGAGGTCGGGCAGCCGGCGCTCGATCTCTGCCAGGCGCGCCTCCAGGTCCTCGAGGCGGCGTTGGCCGTCGGCGACATGAGAGCCAAGTCGGGTGTCGGCAGCGTCGAGCTCGTCGAGCCGGGCCAGTAGCGCCTCGCTCATCGCCGCGACGGCGTTGGCGAAACTCGCGACCTGGATCGTCAAGTAGCGCAGGTACCAGCCCGTGAGCCTCTTGACTCCTTCCTTGAGCAGCATCCCTCCGGTCGACGCCGACGCGGTCGGCGCCTCGAGGTCGAGCGCCGCCGCCTCGCGCACGGCGGCCACCTCGGCTACCACCCCGGCCCCCCGCCGCCCGTCTACGGCGAGGGCAGCGGCGGCGGCCCGGACCTTGTCCAGGTAGCCGGGTGCCGCCTGCTCCAGCCGGTGCTCCGCCTCGACGATCGCGCCGGCGTCCACCACGACTGGGGCGGGCACAGCGGCGCTGCCGGTCCCAGCGGCGTCGTCGGTCTCGGCGGTCATCCCGGCGAGGCTACCGAGCCCTGCACGGGTAGAACCAAGCGGCGGGAGATCGCTCAGACCCCGGTCGGAGCCCCCACGCCGGCCCACCGGTCCCACACCTCGGTGGGGTCGAGTGCCCAGGTCCGCGAAAGGCCAGGCCGGCCGCGGAGGGCCCAGGGGATCCTCGACAGCAGGGCGAGGCGCGCCTGGTCGTGGCGCACTTCCTCGAGGTGCCTGCGGATCGCCTGGTACGCATGGGGTAGCGGGGCATTGCGCAGCAGGCAGGCGGCATGGTTGGCGGGCACCCAGCGGCGGACCCATTGCGTCGACCACCCACCGCTCGTTGCCGACTGGCGGTGGTCGACCACCGCCCTCGGGTCGTAGACGATGCGAAGCCCACCGAGCCGGGCGCGCCAGCTCCAGTCGGCATCCTCGAAGTAGGCGAAGAGCGGCTCGGCGAGGTCCCCGACACGGGCGAAGGTCTCAGCTCGCATGGCGAGCGCCGTGCCGCTGGCGAAGAATTGCTCACCAGGCTCGTCGAACCTCCCGTCATCTGGCTCGTTGTCACCCACGTCTCCGAGGATGCCGTCCACGGCGAGGTACGTCCCCGCCTTGTTGACCAGCCGGCAGACGGGTCCGGTGAACTGCTCACCATCGATGCAGACCTCAGCGCCCGGGTGCGGGACCGGCACGTAGACGGGCTGCCCGGGTCGGGACCAGCGCCAGCGGTTGCCGGCCTCGTCCACCTCTAGGTGGTAGACCCCCGGGCCGGCGACGCGGGCGAGCACGTCGACGCCGTCGGCCTCCACCCGCTCGACCCTCCGGCCGAGGATCCGCTCGTCGCCGGGCGCCTGCCACGGCTCGTCCGCCAACGTGACGGCGACGTACAGCCCGCTGTGAAGCACCTTGGGGGTGACCGCCGCCACGTCGGGGGCCGCCAGCGCGTCGGCTGCGCGCGCCAACCAGCCGGGGTGGGCGGATGCGTCGTCGTTGAGGAGCGCCACCACGTCGCCGGACGCGTGGCGCACCCCGAGGTTGACGCCCCCGGCGAAGCCCAGGTTGACCCGTGACCGCACCACGGTCACCCCCATGCGCCGGCCGACGATCGACGCTGTTGCATCCGCCGAGCCGTTGTCGACGAGGACCACCTCGTCGGCCTCGGCCGTCACCGAGCGGAGGCACTCCTCCAGCCAGTCACCGGGCTGCAGGCTGACCACGACGACGCTGGTGCGCAACCCCCCGCGCTGGCCTTCAGGTCCGGGTCGGCGCGCTCACGTCGGCGGCGCGCTCGATCACCTGGTCGATGAAGCCGTACTCCTTGGCCTCGTCCGCCGTGAACCACCGGTCCCGGTCCGAGTCGGCTTCGATCCGCTCTATCGGCTGGCCGGTGTGCAGGGCGATCCGCTCGGCCATCATCCGCTTCAGGTAGATGATCTGCTCGGCCTGGATCGCGATGTCCACCGCCTGGCCCTGGGCCTGCCCGGAGGGCTGGTGCATGAGGATCCGGGAGTGGGGCAGGGAGAAGCGCTTGCCCGGTGCGCCGGCGCACAGCAGGAACTGGCCCATCGACGCCGCGAGGCCCATGCACACCGTCGAGACGTCGCATGGGACGAACTGCATGGTGTCGTAGATCGCAAGCCCCGCGGTCACCGAACCACCGGGCGAGTTGATGTACAGGCTGATGTCCCGCTCGCCGTCCTCCGCTGCCAGGAGCAGCAACTGGGCGCAGATCAGGTTGGCGTTGATGTCGTCGACCTGGGTGCCGAGGAAGACGATCCGCTCCCGCAAGAGTCGCTGGTAGACGTCGGTGCTGCGATCCCCGCCGGGGACCTGGTCGCGCACGTCGGGGAGGAACCGATCGGCCATGGCACCGAGCGTACCGCCTGCCGCCTGCCCGACGGCTGCCCGCCCGGCGGGGCTGCCGCTCCCGTGCCGTCGACCGTTCGCGTGTTCGCGTAGTAGTTCCTCGACGCGTATCTTTGCGGCGCACAACCGCAGCGGTCGACGTCAACGAGGCGCTGCTCCCACAGCCGAGAAGGTTCCCATGGCCCAACGACATGCAGGTGGCCTCCGGTGCCGGCCAGGGCTGGTCCGGCCAGGGCTGGTCCGGCCGGTTCTGCTCCTGGCCGCTGCCGCCGCCCTGGCCGCTGCCGCCGCCCTGGCGGTCCCTCCATCCCTCCGGGCCGGCGCCGCCGGCCACCGCCCGACGACCGCCTCCCACCCGACCACCGGCCTCTCACCCAGCGCCCGGGTCGGGGCAGGCGTTGTCGTCGCCTCCTTCGACGGCCACCGCCTGGTCGAGACCTGGTCACGTCGCCTGCCCGACGCCGGCGGGCCGATCGCCATGTCGTCGCCGACCTCGGCCGTCGTGAGCGGCCGGCGAGCCGTGGTGGTCGGGGACCTGGCAGGGAACCTCTGGGCGCTCCAGCTGTCGGATGGGAGCACGATCCCCGGCTG
>JAJZJY010000301.1 GCA_021809885.1 Actinomycetes bacterium | reverse complement strand
ACGGTCGCGGCCAGCGTCGCCAGCCGGGTGCCGGCCGGGGCGGTGGCGACCGCCCCGGTGAGAGCGCTGAGGCCGCTGAGCCCGTCGCGGCGGGCGATCCGCAGGAACTCCTCCGACAGCTGTGACTCACCGGTGCCCCAGTGGGGGCAGGCGTCGAGTAGCAGGTGGGAGGCAAACCCGGCGGCGAAGGCGGCGACGGGTCGCCGGCGCAGCGGACCGCCGAGCAGGCTTCCGGCCAGGACGTGGTTGGTGACGAACACGGCTGCCCGGGCCCCTACGCACGCCGCAGCAGGAGGAGGCAGCGGTCGTCGGCGGGAAAGGGTCGGTGCTCGGTCACGATCCGGTCGGCAAGCTCGTCGAGGGGCGAGGTGGCGTGGCGGCCGACGGTGGCGGCCAGCCGGGAGATGCCCTCGTCGAGCGGCTCACGGCGGCGCTCGACGACGCCGTCGGTGTAGAGGACGAGCGTCTCGCCGCGCCGGAGTACGAGATCCTCGTCCCCGTCGCGGTCGCGGGCCGGCGCACCGAGGGGAGGTCCGCCGGAGCCGGAGAGCACCCGCACCTTCCCGTCGGGACTGGCGAGCAGCGGGGGCACGTGCCCGGCGGAGGACCAGCGCAACCCGCCGGTGGCCGGGTCGAGGCGGCCGTACACGGCGGTGGCCAGTCTGGCGTCGGCATCCGTCAGCTGGCGGTCGAGAGCGGCGAGCAGGGCCGCCGGGCTGTCCTCCACGACAGCGAGGGCTCGGGCTCCCTGCCGGAGCTGCGACATCTGCGAGACCGCCGGCAGCCCGTGGCCGGCGGCGTCGCCGACGCCTACGAGCACGGTGCCGTCGGCCAGCAGTTGCGCCTCCCACCAGTCGCCGGCGACGTCACCGCTGGCCGGCAGGTAGCGGGCCGCAAAGGCGACTCCCGGCACGGCAGGCGGCTGCTCGGGTAGGAGGACGCGCACCAATGCGGCGACCATCTCCCCCTGCTCGCTCCACCGCTGGGCAGCGTCGAGGGCGAGAGCGGCGCGGGCGCCGAGGCCGGCGACGGTCTCGATCATGGCCGGCGTCACCGGGCGCCCGTCGTGGAAGGTGAGGGAGATGACGCCGAGGCGCTTGCCGCGCAGCTCGATCGGCACCGCGAGGCCGCTGGTGCCCTCGAGGTCCAAGCCGACGGTGGCGAGATCGAGGTCCGGGTAGGCAAGCGACAGGAGGTGGCCGGCGCCGGTGTCCAACCACTCGGGCCTGCCGGTGCGGAAGACGCGGGCCGGCGGCGTGTCGCTGTCGACCGGAAGCGTGCGTCCGCGCAGCAGCGCGGCGAGGTCGGGATGGCCGTGGACGGCGATGGCGGCCCGTCGGAGGGCTGCTCCGTCGACGAGGAACACGGTGCACCAGTCCCCCAAACGCGGAACGGCCAGGTTGGCGAGGTGCTCGAGCACCTCCGACGGTTGGCGGGCCGAGATGAGCAGCTGCGTGGCGTCGGCAAGGAGTCGGAGTGACTCGCGCGTCTCGGCCTCCCTGTCGGCGAGCTCGACCCGTTCGAGGCCCTGGGCCAGGGCGTCGCCGAGCGCATCGACGACGGAGAGCTCGACCTCGTCGCTCAGCTCGCCCGAGACGAACGTCACCGACAGCAGCCCGAGGGTCCGGTCGCCGACGGCGAGGGGGATGGCGTGGCCGCTGCGCCCCTCGGGGTAGTTGGCGGCCAGCTCGGGCCGGTGGGCGAGGGCCCGATGCAGCGAGCGCATCAACGCCGGCGTGCGGGTCCGGGCGGCGTTGGCGCCGGGCAGGTCCTCGTCGACGGAGTACTCGGGGAGGGGATCCGGCCGGTCGGATCCAGCGCCAGCGCGCGCGACCGTGCGCAGCATGCCGCCGGCGGTGAGCATGCGGACCTTGGCACTCTCGACGCCGAGGAGCTGCACCGCCCGCTCCACGACGATGCGGGCCATCTCAGTTGCGGAGGTGGCGCCCGCCAGCGCACCGGTCACCTCCTGCAGGATGGCGCAGCGCTTGGAAGAGGCTGCCTCGTCGGCGAGGCGTCCGACCTCCTCGGTGAGCACGACCTGGAACGGTCGGGCGGCAGGAGGCCGCTCCGCCCGTGCCAGCGCCCGGAGCTGCTCGACGACCGACTTGACGTACCAGCGGCGGAAGATCCGGTGCACCGCCGGCGGTGCCATCGTCAGCAGGTGCGCCCCACGTGCGTAGCGGTCGCTCTCCTCCAGCGCTGCCAGGTAGCGCTCGCCGGCGTCGGCCGACGAGGCCTGCAGGTGCAGCTCCAGCTCGGTTACGAGGTCGCCCCGGGCAGCGGCGGCCGCTGCCTGTCGCCTGACCTCGCTGCGGGCCTCGGCGAAGTCGACGGTGACGGTGTCGATCAGTGTGGTGAGCTCCGGCGGCAGGGCGACGCCCGACGATGCCTGCCCTTCCCGCATGAGGGTGAGCTCACGTACCACGTTGTCGACGTGCGACTTCGCCGCCAGGAGCAGGTCGGTGGCGACGGGTCCGAGCCGGATCGTGTAGGTGGGCACCTTGTCGTCGGGCCCGGCTCCGAGCACGGCGTCGATGCTGGCTGGAGCCGTCGTGGAGCGGTTGTCGTCCGGGGTGGCGTCCAGCTCGGCCCAGACGACCTTGCCGCCGCCGCGCGCATCGACGCCCCACACGCGCGAGACGGACGCCACCATCGACAAGCCCCGGCCGGTCATGGCCTCCGGGTTGTCGGCGAGGACCAGGGGCGCCGATCGCCCGGCGTCTTCCACCTCCACGCGGACCCTCCCGTCGACGAGGATGCGGACGGTGATCGGCGGCCGGCCGTGGAGGCTGGCGTTGGTCACCAGTTCGCTCACCACGAGCTCGGTGTCGGCGGCCAGCGCCGGATGGGTGCGGGAGACGGCGGCGCGCGCCAGGTGGCGGGCACGGGGGACAGCGTCGGGTTCCTCCCCGAGCGTCAGCTCGGTGACCGGGTGCACGGCCGCTGCTGGCGGCGCCGGTCTGGTCGGCGGGACCCGACGACGGCGATCACGCCGGGAAATGGTAGCCCTTGCGCGCTTCGCTCGACCCGTACCCGTTCGCGGCCTTCCGCCCGGCGGCGGCTCAGCTTCCCCCGATCGGTGCCGATCCACGACGGCGTGGGCAACCAGGACGATCTGATGACGCTCGGCGACGCTGCGGCCATGGCAATCGCCGCCGGTGTCAGCGAGCGCGACTTCGTCGCCGCCGTCCACCGGGGCGTCGTCGACACCCGTATCGTGGACGGCCTGCCGCGCGTCGCGCGACGCGAGATGGAGTTCTGGTGCCGGATCGCCGGGCTGGACATGGAGGCAAGGGCCCAACTCGCTGCCGGCTGACCGGGTCGGTGGGAGCTGAGCCGGTCACTGGAGGCTGAGCCGGTCAGTGGAATCCGTGCACCGCGTGGCGGTAGCCGGTGATGATCGCGTCGCCGGCGAAGATCGCAACGATCGCACCGGAGGCGAGCAAGACCCCGTAGGGCAGCCGGCTGGACATGCTCGCCTTGCCTGCCAGGATCAGGCCGATCCCCACTGACGCCCCGGCGAGGTTGGCGGCCATGAACCCGATGAGCAGGTACCACGGGTTGAGCCAGCCGAGCGCCATCCCGAGGAGGAAGGACAGGCGGACGTCGCCGAATCCGAGCCAGGCGGGCCGGAGGAAGTTCACGACGAAGAAAGCGAGGAAGCTTCCCGCGCCGCAGGCGAGCGCGGTCAGCAGCCGACCCCACGCCCGGGTGGCGATGGTGGCAGCCACCAGGTCGGCGGCGACGAGCGCTGCCGATACGTAGACCACGGACCGGGGAAGGAGGAAGTGCTCGCCGTCGATGAGCGCCAGCGCGAGCAGGCCGGCGGCGAACACCAACTCGGCGGGCAGCGTCCAGCCGGCCCCGAAGCGCGCCGCCAGGAGGGCGAACAGCCCTGCCGTGGCTGACTCCACCAGCGGGTAGCGCAGCGAGATCGGCTCGTCGCACGAGCGGCAACGTCCCCGCAGGAGCAGCCATGACAGCACGGGAAGGTTGTCGTAGCCGGCGATCGGCGTTCCACAACCCGGGCACGCCGACGCCGGGCGGACCACCGACAACCGGCGCGGCACCCGGTAGACGACCACGTTGAGGAACGAGCCCACGCACAGGCCGGCCACGGCACAGGCGATGGTGAGGATCAGCACGCGTACACTCTCACTCCTTGCGGGCGCCCATGGAGCCGTCGATGCGACTGCCGCCATCATGCCCGGCGGCGCGGGCGCCGCATGGTCTGTGCGGCGGGCGCGGATTCCCGGGGCGGTTCTTGACCGCCGACTCCTCGTGGCTTACCCTGTCGGGGACCCGGCCGCCAGGATCCTTGCAGTAGCGAAGCGCGCGCTGTAGAGTAGCCGGTTGCCGTGGTCGCCTGTTTGGTAGCCCCTGAAGCGCTTCAGGGGCTTTCGCGCGCTCTCACGGCCCTACGACCCCCCTCTGCCTCAGGAGTAGGCCTTGCCGGCACGTACCCCCTCCCGGGAGCGCTTCTCGTTCGCCAACTTGGACGAGGTCCAGCCGCTCCCGGATCTGATCTCCATCCAGCGCGACTCTTTCAGGTGGTTCCTCGAGAAGGGGCTTGCTGACACCTTCCGTGACATCAGCCCGATCGAGGACTTCTCCGGCTCCCTGAAGCTCATCCTCGACTTCGACCCCGAGGACCAGGACCTGCGCCCGCCGCCGAAGTTCTCGGTGGAGGAGTGCAAGGAGAAGGACATGACCTACGCGGCGCCCATCTTCGTGCGCGCCCAGTTCCAGAACGCCAACACCGGGGAGATCAAGGAACAGACCGTGTTCATGGGGGACTTCCCCATGATGACGGACAGGGGCACCTTCGTCATCAACGGGACCGAGCGCGTCGTCGTGTCCCAGCTGGTGCGTTCCCCGGGCGTGATCTTCCAGCCCGGCCGCGACCTGAAGTCGGTGGTCACCGGCACCATCCACCCCTACCGGGGCGAGTGGATCGAGTTCGACGTCGAGGCCAAGCCGGGCAAGGACATCACCGCCGGCTCGCGCGTGGCCCGCAAGCGGCGCCTGTCACTGTTCGTGCTGCTGCGCGCTCTCGGGTTCACCGACGAGGGCTTCCTCGAGCGCTTCGTACGCCACTTCGACTTCCTCGAGGGCCAGTGGGACAAGGAGCGGGAGCTCGCCGCCACCCAGGAGGAGGCCCTCGTCGAGATCTACAAGCGGGCCCGTCCCGGCGAGCCGCCGTCGCCGGAGTCGGCCCGCGTCTACTTCGAGAACGCCTTCTTCAACCCCAAGCGCTACGACCTCACCCGGGTCGGCCGCTACAAGCTCGACCGCAAGCTCGGCCCGGAGATCGGCAAGGCCGAGGAGCTGTTCGGCGTCGAGCTCGAGCGCCCCGAGGAGGGCCAGGGCGTCCTCTCCCGCTCCGAGATCCTCGCTGCGTGCAGCTACCTGCTCCACCTCGCCCAGGGCGAGTCGGGCTACCGGCTCGACGACCAGGACCACTTCGCCAACCGGCGCATCCGCTCCGTCGGCGAGCTGATCCAGAACCAGGTCCGCGTCGGGCTCTCGCGCATGGAGCGGGTCGTGCGCGAGCGCATGACCACCCAGGACGTCGAGGCCATCACGCCGCAGACCCTCATCAACATCCGCCCGGTCGTGGCGGCGATCAAGGAGTTCTTCGGGACCAGCCAGCTGTCGCAGTTCATGGACCAGACCAACCCGCTGTCGGGCCTCACCCACAAGCGGCGCCTGTCGGCCATGGGCCCCGGCGGCCTCTCCCGGGAGCGGGCCGGCTTCGAAGTCCGTGACGTGCACTCCAGCCACTACGGCCGCATGTGCCCGATCGAGACCCCCGAGGGCCCCAACATCGGCCTGATCGGCCACCTCGCCAGCTACGGGCGGATCAACAGCTACGGCTTCATCGAGACCCCTTACCGCCGGGTCGCAGACGGCAAGGTGACCGACGAGATCCTCTACCTCGCCGCCGACGAGGAAGAGGAGTACGTCATCGCCCAGGCCAACGCCAAGCTCGGACCCGACGGCACGCTCCTCGAGGGC
>JAJZJY010000300.1 GCA_021809885.1 Actinomycetes bacterium | reverse complement strand
CGACGCTCGGGCCATTCGGCGCGCCCTCGGCAACACCGACGCCCCTCCGGGGCGCAACGGACCGGACGAAAAACCCGTCCGGACCCCTTGACAAAAGGCGCTCCTTCATAGATGTGACTTTTGGCCCCACCGATCGAACAGCTGGCGGTGTTGGTCCTGAACAGAGGGAGACATCCAACGAGCAAGGAGGTAGCCATGTTGATGCGATTCGACCCCTTCCACGAGCTCGACCGGCTCTTCGAGCAGGCGCGCGACGCGAGGGGGAGCAGGACGATGCCGCTTGACGCTTACCGCAAGGGCGAGACCTTCCACGTCGAGGTTGACCTGCCGGGCGTGAGGCCCGACTCGATCGAGGTGACAGTGGAGAAGAACGTGCTCACCGTGAAAGCCGAGCGGCACTGGAGCGACGAGGGCACCGAGACCGTCGTGTGCGAGCGGCCGCAGGGGACCTTCACCCGTCAGCTGTTCCTGGGCGACGGCCTCGACACCGCCAATGTTCAGGCGTCTTACGAGAACGGGGTCCTGCGCCTGCGGGTACCGGTCGCCGAGGAGGCCAAGCCCCGCCGGATCGAGGTGAGCGCTTCGCCCAAGGCGGAAGCCATCACGACCGCCAGCGCCGCTTGATCCCCCATCTTCCTCCCACGGCCGGCGGCAGCTGCCGCCGGCCGTGTCGTACACGAAAGCCAGGAAGGCTGAAGCTCAGATGGCCTCGACAAGTACCGAAGATCCTGAAGGAGAAGGAGGAGTCCCGGCGATGAAAGCGTTCGTCTACCACGGTGTTCGTCCCGGGGTGGTGGAGCCGAGCCTGGCCGAGCTGGCCGAGGCGCTCCGCTGCTCGGTGGACGCCCAGGGCGCGGTCCCCGCCGGCGTGGCCGGCCACCTCAGGCCCGACAACGGCTGGGGCGGCCGCCTCATCGACGTGCTCGAGGTGATCACCGAGAACCCCGAGACCATGGGGTACCTGGCCGGCGGTCGGCGGCCCGGAGAAGTGCTCACCTGGCTCCAGCCGTGGGCCGATTCCCCGCTGTCGGTAGAGGACATCCGCCTGGTCGTCTCCTGCGGGGGCTGGGACCCCGAGCCGTTTGTCGTCCTGGCCCGCGCCGGGCTCCTCGAGAAGTTCCTGCTCCAGCCGGACGGCTCGCCTCGGCGCGTCCTGGGCGAGCTTGCCGGGGGGTGGGCGAGCGACCAGCTCGCCCTGGCCGACGACGAGGAGGTCCTCCGCCAAGTCCGCCCGCTCCTCGAAGACGACGTCTCCTCACCCCGGCCGCAGGGCTGACCGCGCGGATCGGGCGGCGGTGCCCAAACCGCAGGAATACCGTGAGCGGGGGCGTCTGGAATGGGGCCTAATGACCCTACCGGCTGTCGAAGCTCGTACGTATGGTTGGAACGATTCTTGGAAACGGAAAGCAAAAGAAGGACATGATGCGAAGCAAGGCGTTCGACGTGCCACACCGGATCGTCATACTTGGCGCTGGAACAGGAGGAACTCTGGTCGCAAACCGCCTGCGGCGGCTGTACCAGCGAAAAGAGGCGTCGATCACCGTCGTCGACCAAGACGATCGCCACGTCTACCAGCCAGGCTTGCTGTTCGTGCCGTTCGGCCTCACGCATCCGGAGGACATCGTCCGGCCGCGGCATCGCCAGCTGGGCGGCGGCATCGACTTCCGCCAGGTCCCGATCGAGCGGCTCGACTTGGACGGAAGCATCGTTCACCTGGCCGACGGGACCTCGCTCGGCTACGACGTCCTGGTCATAGCGACCGGCTCGCGGCTTCAGCCCGAGGAGACCGACGGGCTCACCGGGGCAGGATGGATGGAACGCGTGTTCACCTTCTACTCGCCGGAGGGCGCTGCCGCTCTCGGAGCGGCCCTCGCTCGCTTCGAGCGCGGAAGGCTGGTAGTGAACATCGTCGACCTGCCGATCAAATGCCCGGTCGCGCCCCTCGAGTTCTGTTTCCTTGCTGACTGGTACTTCCACGAGCGCGGGATACGAGACCAGGTGCAGATCAGCTTCGTCACTCCGCTCGACGGGGCATTCACCAAGCCCGTCGCCTCGAAAGCGCTCGCGACAATGCTGGCGGAGAAGGACATCGAGCTCGTGACCGAGTTCAATACGGGCAAAGTCGACGGTGCTAATGGAAAGCTCATCTCCTACGACGACCGCGAGGTCACCTTCGACCTCGCGGTCGTCGTGCCGCTACATGGGGGGGCTTCCTATCTCACCAGCGCGGTCGGTCTGGTCGACGAGCTCGGATTCGTGCTCACCGACGAGCACACGCTGCAATCCGAGGCCCGACCGAACGTGTTCGCGATCGGGGATGCCGCTGGCGTGCCCATCTCCAAGGCGGGCTCCGTCACCCACTTCGAGGGGGAGGCGCTGGTCGAGAACGTCCGGCGCTTCCTCGACGGAAAGCCTCTCGATGCCTCTTACGACGGTCACGCGAACTGTTTCATCGAGACAGGGTTCTCCAATGCGCTCCTGATCGACTTCAGCTACGACGTCGAGCCACTCCAAGGACACTACCCATCGAGCCTCGGCCTCCCTCTGCTCAAGGAGTCTCACCTGAACCATTTGGGCAAGCTGATGTTCCAATGGTTCTACTGGCACATCCTCCTGCCGGGGCGGCAGGTCCCCGGCATAAGCTCAGCAATGCCGCGGGCGGGCAAGAAGGACCTTCCCGCGCCGGCGGTGGAGGGAGCAACGAAGCAACAGGTCGCGACCGTGGACCGCGGGTGAAAGGAGAGGTAATGCCGGAAAAGAACATCACAGGGACGACGGTAGAGGTGGGTGAGGATGGGTTCTTCCTCCACCCTGAGCAGTGGAAGGAGGAGATGGCACCCGAGCTCGCAAGAGAGCAGGGGATCGACCCGGTGACCGACCGGCACTGGCAGGTCATCCGCTTCATGCGCAAGCAGTACCTGGAAAAGGGCGAGGGCCCGTCGGTCCGCGTCCTCGGGAAGACCTCGGGTGTGCCCATCAAGGAGCTGTACCAGCTGTTCCCGAAGGGACCGGCGAAGACTGCCGCGAAGTTGGCCGGTATACCTAAACCTCGCGGGTGCATCTGACGTCCGGACACGCTAATGGCGCACCCAGATCATAGAGTCAGAAGGGCCGCCCAGACCGATGAGGAAGGCGCAGGTACACAGATATGAGTGAGCAAATCGAGAAGGTTTCCATCATTATCTCCAAGGGATCGCTGGACGGGATCTATCCGGGACTGATCATGGCGAACGGAGCAAGGGCAGAGGGGATCGAGGCCAACCTCTTCTTCACCTTCTTCGGGCTCGACGCGATCCACAAGAAGCGGCATGAGAACATCAAGCTGGCCTCGGTCGGGAACCCCGGTCTTCACCTCGCCAGCTGGCTCGGGGGATTCCCCGGCGTCTCGAGTTTGATGACACACTACATGGAGCACCACATGGCAGAGTTGGATATTCCCGCCCTGCCCGAGTTCATCGAGATGATCGCAGATAGCGGGACGCCGCTGTACGCGTGCAAGGCGTCCGTCGACCTCTTCGGTATGAAGCAGGGCGACTTCATCGAGCAGGTCGAGGATATCATCACAGTCGGTGAGTTCTATGAGAAGGCCGGTGGTGGTGAGATCATCTTCACGTGAGCCGGACTGGCCCCATCGCCGCTCATGGCAGCCAGTGCCCTGAGATCGTCAGGGTCGCCCGTCAGGAGCCCGACCCGCTGACCCAAGCTCTCAGCGGTGGTGGCCACGATCGCGTCGATGGTGCCATCCCGACCTGTTCGACCCAGTAGTTCGCCGGCCAGCCGGCCGAGTTGTGAAGTCATCGCATCCGGCTCGACGCCAGCGAGCATGACGTGCGTACGGGCGTCTCGGCCATGGCCACGCAGGGTTTCGGGCCAGCACGGCACTGCTGGCATGGACCTCGACGCCCAACTGCTCGGCCAGGACGAGGTCGGCCCGTGTACGTGGAGCGCCGCTCGTCGCCGAGCTCAGCCCGGAGCCCCTGAATCGAATCCACGGCCACCGCATCCGGGACCCCCGGTGCCTCAGCTGGCGGCGCTGTCGACGCCCAGCCACGTCAGGCGCTACGTGAGTGGTAGGTATCGAGCACGCGGTCCGCAACGCCAACAGCTATGCAGTCACGACAGCGACGGCGAAGCCGTCGTAGCCCTTGCGCCCCACGGTCTGCACGGCGCTGGCCCGCACGCCGGCGTCCGATCCCATCGCCTCCAGGACGGCCCGCGAGCCGATGACGGCCGGGTCGGTCGAGTCGCCGTCGGCGACGGCCCCGCCACGCACGACGTTGTCGACGACGATCACGCTCCCGAGGCGTGTCAGCTGCCGCGCCAGGGCGTAGTACAAGGCGTTGGACGGCTTGTCGGCGTCGAGGAACACGAAGTCGAACGGCTCCTCCCCTGCCGCCACCATCGCCTCCAGGCTGGTCGCCGCCGGACCGACGCGGATCTCCACGCGCCCGGCCAGCCCGGCACGGCGGAGGTTGGAGCCGGCCACATCGGCGTGGCGCTGCTCGATCTCCAGGCTGACCAGGCGGCCGCCGGCCGGGAGGGCCCGGGCCAGCCACATCGTGCTGTAGCCGCCCAGCGTCCCGACCTCGAGGACCCGGCTGGCGCCGATGGCGAGGGCCAGGACCTGGAGGAGGGCGCCCTGAGCGGGAGACACGTCGATGGGCGGCAGGCCCGCCGCCCGGGCGTCGGCGAGGGCGGCATCGAGCTCCGGGTCCGCTGGCAGCAGGGCGGCCTCCAAGTGCTCGTCGACGGCGGTCCAGCTGGGATCTGACATCGGCAACATCATCATGCCCTCAACGGGGCTCGCGTCGCAGCTCCGGGGGCAGCCAGTAGTCCGGGGGCAGCTCCACCCGTCCGGTCAGGGCGTCGACGACGGCAACGACATCGGCGGCGGCACCGACATCGTGGACCCGGAAGATGTTGCCGGGAACCACCGCCGCCAGCGCTACGGCGGCGAGCGTGCCGGCGTCACGCCCGAGGGGGCGGCGCTGGAGGATGGCCCCGAGGAAGTCCTTGCGCGAGAGGGGCAGCAGGAGCGGGCGGCCGAGATCGCGCAGGTCGTCGACCCGCCGGAGCAGCGCCACGGTCTGGGCCGGCGTCTTCGCCAGGTCGGGGCCCGGGTCGAGGACGATCGCCTCGGGGTCGACCCCCATGGCGACGGCTTGGTCGAGCTTGGCCCGCAACGCCCGGTGCACGGCCTCGACGATGTCGTCGTAGCGGACCGGGGCGGCCAGCAGCTCCTTGGGCCGGCCGTCCATGTGGGCGATCACGAGGGAGGCGCCGGCCCGCGCGCACACCGACGCCATCTCGGGGTGCCGCAGCCCGCTGACGTCGTTCACGAGGTGGGCGCCGGCGGCGAGGGCCGCCTCGGCTACCGGCGGCTTGTAGGTATCGACACTGATCCAGACATCCGGCCAGCGTCTCGCCACCCCCTCGATGACCGGCACGACGAGGCTGATCTCGGCCTCGGGTGCCAGCTCGGGCTCCCCCCGGATGAGGGACTGGCCGCCGACGTCGACGATGGCCGCGCCCTCGGCGACGAGCCGACCGGCAAGGGCGACGCGATCCTCGACGGTCCGGTACCGGCCGCCGTCGGAGAACGAGTCGAGGCTGGCGTTGACCACCCCCATGAGCAGCGAGGAGCGCACCTCCACGGTCGCCCCGGCGATCCGCAGGGTGGGGGCGTCAGCGGGCGCCATCCCATGGAGGCTACCCGGGGCCCGCTGCCCCTTGTAGGAGCTGGCCGGGCCAGTGGTTCGCCCGCCACTCACTCCGGGTACACATCGAGTGTTCCCGAAGCAACCGAGGAGCTCCGAGCCGTGTGTCACCAAGCCGGGTGGTGGCTACCCCACGAACCCAGATCCATCCGACAGGCGAGGCGCTTGGTAGCCGAGCAGTTCGGGGCTTGGGGTGTGACAGGCCTCGATGACGCCGTGCCCGCCGTCGCCGATCTGGGGCTGGTCGCCAGCGAGCTCGTCACCAACGCAGTCATCTATGAAGGAGCGCCTTTTGTCAAGGGGTCCGGACGG
>JAJZJY010000299.1 GCA_021809885.1 Actinomycetes bacterium | reverse complement strand
CGGGCTGGCGCCGGCAGCGCACGGCGGCAACCGCACCGGGCGGGTGTTCACGGGGGACCGCAGTGGCGACTGGTTGTTCGCTGCTCTGTTCCGCACGGGGTTCGCCAACCAGCCGACGAGCACCCATCGAGGCGACGGCCTGCGCCTCGATGGGGCGTGGATCGCCGCCGCTGTGCGCTGCGCCCCTCCGGCCAACAAGCCGACGGTGGAGGAGCGCGACCGCTGCGTGCCCTATCTCGGGCGAGAGCTCGGACTGCTGGCTGGTGTCGACGTGCTCGTGGCGCTCGGCGGGTTCGCCTGGGACGTGTGCTGCAGGATCGAAGGCGTGCGGCCCCGCCGCACCTTCGGGCACGGCGCCGAGGTCGCGGGCCGGCGGCGGCGGATCCTCGGCTCCTACCACCCCAGCCAGCAGAACACCTTCACCGGCCGGCTCACGCCACCCATGCTCGACGCCGTCCTGTCGCGCGCGGCACGACTCGCCGGGCGTTAGGCCCGCTCCACGAGTGGCCCGTCGCTCGGGCCGAGGACCGGCACCCGGAACCAGAAGACGGTGGCGTGGTCGTCGGAGCGCACACCGATCTCGCCGCCGTGGGCGCTGAGCAGCGCACGGCACAGGAACAGGCCGAGCCCGGTCCCGATGGAGGTGTCGCTCCGCTCGAACGGCTCGAACAGCACGGCGGCGTCGGCGAAGCTCAGCCGGCTCCCGGCGGCGGCCGCCTCGACGGTTGCCATGACCGCGTCGGATCGGACGGTGATGCAGACGGGACCCTCCCCGGCCAGGCGGCGGGCGTGGGCCACGACCTCGGCCGCGACCTGCTCGAGGCGGGCGGCGTCGCCGACGACGCTCACCGGGCCGTCGCCGTCGAGGCAGGCGGCATCCTGCATGGAGTCGACGACGGCGGCCATGAGGGAGCGAAGGTCGAGACGACCGACGACGAGCCGGAGCTGGCCCCTCGCGACCGCACCGGCGTCGAGGGCGTCGCGGGCGATTCGCTGGAGGTAGGCGACCTGGCGGGCGATGGCGGACAGGGCCGTCTCGGTGAGCTGCGGCGGCAGGTCACCGGCCCGCAGCGTCTCCACCCAGCCGGCGATGATGGCGAGCGGCGTACGGAACTCGTGGGCGATCAGCGTCAGGAACCGGTCACGGGCTTCGTAGGAGGACGGGTCCATGCGGCCGTCCAGGCGCAGCTTGCCGCCCTCGACGAACAGGTGCACCCACCGCTGGACCAGCTCGGGCTCGACACCCGCATCGGCGGCAACTTGCCCGAGCGAGGTCCCAGCGAGCACGGCCAGCGCTGCATCCACTCGTCTGTCAGTCGTAGGTGATCACGTCCCCATGCCTGGCCGGCAACGCCGGCAGCCCACGTCGCCCTTTACCCGCCCGCAGCGTTGGGCTCACCCACGGAAGCGTCCGCTTCGCACGCTACGCCACCGCCGGTGTTGCCATGCCAAGGCAGGCGTTGCTACTGCGACCGATCTTCAGCGAGACGCGAGCCCAGCACCTTGCGAAAGGTTCCTCGTGTAGTCGTAGTAGCAACGCTCGTCTGGGTAAAGCGTGCGGTAGCGTGCCACGCCGTGCCGGAGCTGCCCGAGCTGGAGCGCTACCGGAAGCTGGCCGAGCGGGCGCTGGCCCGGCCGGTCGTCGCCGTCGACGCCCACGACGCTTGGATCCTGAAGCGCGGCCTCGACGCCGGCACCGTCACCGCCGCCCTCTGCGGTCGGCGGTTCACCGCCGCCCGGCGGCACGGCAAGCTCCTCGTCCTCGACGCCGACGGCGGAGCCCCGTCGCTCGGGCTGCGTTTCGGGATGGCGGGGCGGCTGCTCGTCGACGACGTCGATGGGGTCGGGGCGCTCCAGCACGCCCCGTCCGCCATCGAGCGCCGCTGGGATCGATTCGCCCTCAGCTTCGCCGATGGGGGGCACCTCCGCCTGCAGGATCCCCGCCGCCTCGGCGGCGTCGAGCTCGACCCGGACGAGGGGCGCCTCGGGGCGGATGCGCTGGCCATCACCGAACGCCAACTGGCCAGCGCCCTGGCCGGTTCGGCGGTGGCCCTCAAGGCTCGCCTCATGGACCAGCATCGGATCGCCGGGGTCGGCAACCTCATCGCCGATGAGGTGCTCTGGCGGGCGGGGCTCTCGCCGGTCCGCGCGTCGGCCTCCCTCGACGCGGGGGAGGTCCGCGTCCTGCACCGGTCCCTGCGTTCGTCCCTCCGGCTGCTGCTGCGGCGTGGTGGCGCCCACACCGGCGACCTCAACCCCGAGCGCCGCCGGGGCGGGCACTGCCCGAGGGACGGCACGGTCCTCGTCCGGGCTACCGTCGGCGGCCGTACCACATGGTGGTGCGCCCGCCACCAGCACTGAAAGCCGGCTAGCGGGCCGGCTAGCGGTGCGCTGGTCGGAGCAGGACGACAGCGAGGACTGCCGCCAGCGCGGCGCACACCGCCGCCCCGGCGAAGACGGTGTGCAGCTCCCGCAGCAAGGCGTCCGTCTCCAGGCGCTGGTAGGCGGGGCAGGCGACGGCGTCGGAGGGGCAGAGCATCGTCGGCGACGGGATGCGGGCAGCTGCCCGGTAGAACCGGTGCAGGGCCACGGCGGTGAGTGCTGAGATGCCGACGAGCATCCCGATGGTGCGGGCGACGACAACCAGGCTCATTGCCAGACCGTGGAGCTGGCGGGGGACGGCTGCGAGCACCGCCGCGTTGGTCGGCGCGATCGCCAAACCGAAGCCCAACCCAGCGGCGACCAGCTCGGCGTCGCTTACGGCGATCCCCCCGGTCAGCGCCGTGGCCGGCCAGCCGGACATGGTCACGAAGGCGCCGGCAGCGACGGCCATGCCGGCGGCGGCGATGTGGTGCTCATGGCCGGTCCGGTGGGCCAGGGCCCCGCCGAGGACCGCCCCGACCGGCACGGCGACGAGGAACCGCAGCAGCACCAGGGCGGCGCCGAGTTGGGAGTTGGGGTCGGCAGTGGCGCGGGCGAAGAACGGCACGTCGACGAGGGCGGCCATGAGCGCGGCGCCTGCAGCCAGGTTGACGGCGGAGGCGCCCCACGACGCACGGGGACGCATGGCGGCGGGGTCGAGCAGCGGCACGGAGGAGTGACGTTGCCTCCACGCCAGGGCAGCGCCGCAGGCCACGGCGACGGGCCCGAGCACGGGGGCACTAGAGGCCACGACCTGCCGGCTGGCGTCGGTGGTGGAGAAGGCGATGACCACGCAGCCGAGCGCGCCGGCGAGCAGCATCGCCCCCGGGAGGTCGGCGGCGCGCAGTGCGGCGGGGACGCGGCGAAGGGGTAGGAGCGGTCGCACGGGGCCCTCGGTGGCCGCCTCCCAGACGACGAACGCGGCGAGTGCACCCAGGCCGATGAGCCCGACCGGCGTGAACAGCACGGACCAGGGACCGGCCGGGACCTCCGGGACGTAGAGCTCGCCCGTCGTCACCCCGTCGGCGAGTCCGGCGGGGGCGGCCAGCGCCAGGACGAGCGCCGCCACAGCGACAAGGGCCAGCAGGCCGCCGGCCACGTCAGGGCGCTGCCGGGAGGTCCTCACCGGGCGGGGGCCGCCCCGTCCGTAGCCCACGATGACGATGGCGCACAGAGGGAGGTTCAGCCAGAAGATCCACCGCCAGCCGGCGAGGGCGACGACAGCTGCGCCGTACAGCGGGCCGATGACCGCACCGAGCTCCTGCACCCCGGCGACCACGCCGAGGGGGAGTCCCCGCCGATCGGGTGCCCACGAGTCGGCTACCATCGCCAGGGTCACGGGGACCAGGCCGCCGCCGCCCAGGCCGGCGATGGCCCGGCCGGTGACGAGCAGCGCCAGGCTGCGGGCGGTGGCGGTGACCACCGACCCGGCGGCGAAGGCGACAAGGCAGCCGACGAGCACCGGCCGGCGTCCGATCTGGTCGGAGAGGCGCCCGAGCAGAGGCAGGACGGCGACGTAGCCGAGCAGGTAGCCGCTCACGACCGGCGTTGCCCGCTGGATGTGGTCGATGCCGATCCCGAGCCCGTCCATGATCGACGGGAGCGCCACCACCACCACGTAGGTGTCCGCCGCAGCGACGAGCACCCCGGCCACAGCGAACGCCAGCCGCCGGCGCGCCCCCTCGCGGAGCGGGACGGTCGTCACCGCTCAGCTCGGTGGGATGACCGTCACGTGCTCCCCGTAGGCGGTCAGCGTGACCGTGTAGGCAGCGGTGGCGCTAGCCGAGATGAACGGCCCCCGCAGCACTACCCGGCGGACCTGATGGGTGGACGGGTCGATCGACACTGTCAACGCCACGGGCTTGCCTGGGTCGGCGTCGGGGAGCACCGGCACCCTGCTGCCGGGCACCGTCCCCGCCACGACATCGAGCAGTTCGCCTTGGAGGCGGGTGCTGGGCTCGTAATGGGCGTGGGGCGACATGCCGGTGAGCAGGCCAGCCACCCCGGTGGTGGGCGAGAGCAGGGTCGCCGGGTTCGTGAGCCCGAACTGCGACGGCTTCACGGCTGTGTACTTGGAGGCGAACGGAAGGACCGCCCAGAAGCGCTCCCCCACGGAGATCACCTCGACCGAGACCTGCACCCCGGCGGTGCTGACGGAGAAGGTGCCGCGGAGTGAGGCCGGGCGCACGATGTCCCCGCTGCCCCCGACGAGGTCGATGCCCGACCCGGAGACGCCGCTGCTGGTCAGGGTGAAGTGCACCGCCGTCGCCTTGTCCAACGTGGCGCGTGCCTCGCCGAGCAGCACTGCCGCGCTCGGCCGGGAGGAGCTGCCCCCGCCCCCACAGGCCGACAGGCACACCGCCAGTGCGGCAGCGGCCGGTACGGCGAGCCATCGGGGCGCGGCCACAGATCCGCACCCTACTGCCGGGTACCTGTAGAGCACGCAAGCGGCTGCGCAGCGATACGTGTCAACGGCGCCGAGCGCCGCCTGTTGGAAGGCGCGCCGGCCGCCGGGCCGGCTCATGCAGGCGCCGCTGCACTCAGGGCGCCGGATGCAGTCAGGGCGCCGGATGCAGTCAGGGCGCCGGATGCAGTCAGGGCGCCGGATGCAGTCAGGGCGCCGGATGCAGTCAGGGCGCCCGAAGGCGGCGGTAGCTCGTGACCCGCACGTCGGCGACGGTCGTGAACGGCCGCGCCGTGGCCTCGTCGAGGCGCCGATCCATGTCGGGCGGTGCGTGCCAGCGGTACGGGGTCATGGTGAACAGGTCCGAGAGGATGTCCCGGTCGGCTACCTCCACGGGGAAGCACACCGCCGCAGCGTCGAGCTGCTCGAACCTGGCCGAGCCACGCAGGGGAGGCTTCACCTCATGCGGGTGCGGCTCGGGGTAGACGAGCGCCCGCAGCTCCTGCAGATGGGAGGGTCCTGGGTGAGCGGCGACCACAGCCCCACCGGGCCGGACGACCCGGGCGAGCTCCCCCGGCACCGCCGGCCCGAAGACGACCACCGCGGCGTCCACCGATGCATCGGCGAGGGGCACGTCGGCGCCGCTCGCCACTGCGTACCGGCCCGCCGGGTGGGCGCGGGCGGCGGAAGCGACCGCCACCTTCGACACGTCGATGCCGAGCACTACGTCGGCCTGCAGCGCCCGGGTGTGGTGGCCCTCACCGCAACCGACGTCGAGGAGTACCGCCGATTGGGTGGTGCCGATGGCATCCGCCGCTGCGGCCGCCACGGCCTCCGACAGCGCGTCATAGTGCCCCGTGGCCAGGAACCGCCGGCGTGCCCGGACCATCTCCGGGCTGTCACCGGGCCGGCGGCTGCGGTGCTGGCCGGCGAGGAGCAGGTTGACGTAGCCCTCCCGCGCCACGTCGAAGTCGTGGCCGGCGTCGCAGGACCACACCCGCCGGTCGCCCGAGAGGGACAACAGGCTGCGGCAGACCGGGCAGCGCCAGGCCGGCGCGACGACGGGTCCGGCTGCCACCATACGACTATGGCACCGCCGGCGTGGGTGGGTGGTCCGCCGGCGTGGGGTGCGGGCGGTTCGCCGGGGGGTGGTTGTGCTCGCCGCTGGCGTGGGGGGGGGCGGTCTGCCGGCGGGTGGTTGTGCT
>JAJZJY010000298.1 GCA_021809885.1 Actinomycetes bacterium | reverse complement strand
GTGTAGATCTCGGTGGTCGCCGACCAGCGCTCGACGGGATGGTCCTTCACGTAGCCGGCGCCGCCCAGGACCTGGATGGCTTCCTCCGTGACCTTGACGGCCGCCTCGCCGGCGAACAGCTTCGACTGCGACCCCTCGGCCGCTTCGAAGGTCTTCCCGGTGCGGGCCATCCACGCCGCCTTCCAGACGAGCATGCGCGCCGCGTCGATGAGCATGCGCATGTCGGCGAGCTTGAAGGCGATTGCCTGGTTCTCGATGATCGCCCGGCCGAACTGCTTGCGCTCCTTCGCGTACCCGAGGGCGTACTCGTAGGCGGCCCGGGCAATGCCGATCGCTTGGGCGCCCACCATGGGCCGGGACGCCTCGAAGGTGGCCATGGCCGCCTGGCTCCGCTGACCGGTGCGACCCTCGCGGGCCCGGGCGAGGCGCTCGTCGAGCCGGTCCTTGCCACCGAGCAGGTTGCGCCCGGGCACGCGGCAGTCCTGGAGGACGACCTCGGCGGTGTGCGAGGCGCGGATGCCCATCTTCGAGAACTTCTGTCCCTGCGACAGTCCCTCCGTGCCCTTGGGGATCACGAAGCTGGCCTGGCCCCGGCTGCGAAGTGCTGGGTCCACGGACGCCACGACCACATGGATGTCGGCGATGCCGCCGTTGGTGATCCACGTCTTGGTGCCGTTGAGGACCCACTCGTCGGTGGCTTCGTCATACACGGCGCGTGTCCGCATCGAGCTGACGTCCGACCCGGCGTCCGGCTCCGAGACGGCGAAGGCGGCCAGCGCCGGCTGGTCGGATGTCCCGAAGCAGCGCGGCAGCCACTCCCCCACCTGCTCGGGCGTGCCGCTGGCGTAGATGCCGGTCACCCCGAGCGTCGTACCGAAGATGGCGAGGGCTATGCCGGCATCACCCCAGCACATCTCCTCCAGCACCGCCGGTAGGAGGATCCCGCTGGGATCGGCGAAGGCGTTGGTGACGAACTCCAGTGAGTAGAGGCCCACTCTGGCTGCCTCCTCGATCACCGGCCACGGGGTCTCCTCCCGCTCGTCCCACTCGGCTGCCACGGGGCGGACGACGGTGTCGGCGAAGTCGTGGACCCACTTCACGACCTGGAGCTGGTCTTGGTCCAACTCCAGCGAGAACTCGGGCATCGACGGCTCCTCCTGTCGGCGCTTCAGCGGTTACTCCAGGGTAACATTCGGTGGCTACCCACGGGTAACCCTTTGTGGTCACCGCTCCAGCACGACTGCCAGTTGACGGGTGTGAGCGAGGAGCCGGCCGTCCTGGCCCCACAGCTCGCCGTCCTCCTCCATCAGGCCGTCGATGAGGAACCGGGTGCGGAACGTGCCGAGCACCCACCCCGGCGCCGGCTTGGCGCGCACGTGGACGGTCAACTCGATCGTCGGCACCCATCCGACGTGGCGCATGCTGAGCACGGTCGGGGGAAAGGCGTCGCTGAACACCAGGAGGGCCAGCGTGGACGGATCGGACCCGTCGGCGAGCCGGATCCACCCCGTCACCTCGAGCGGCTCTCCATGGGATGGAGCGCCGGCGCGCACGACCCAGGGGCTGTCCTCGGGGAAGCGGAAGTCGAACCGCCCCGCCACCTCCGGAGCCGAGCTCCCGCCGAGCGTGACGCAGTCCTCCGGCGCAGGGATGGGGGGCGGCGCCGCCGCCACCCTGGTGGGTCCCCGCTGCCCGCCCAGCTCGCCCAGGGCCCCGAGCAACCTCACCCGCTCCGCTGCCCCCTGCCGCAGGGCGGCGGCGACCGTCGTGTAGCGGCGACCGGCGCGGACGACCTCGGTCGCCACCGTCACCGGCCCGGGCTCGGGCGGCTTGACGAAATGAGCGGTGACGGTCAGGGGGTCGGCCCGCTCTCCCGCCTGGAGCATGGCCCGCGCGCCGAGGGCGAGGAGGTATCCGCCGTGAGGGGCGCTGCCCACGTTCCAGCGCGGGTTCATCGTGGCGCTCCAGCCCTCCGCCGAGCGAACGACCGTCGTGTCGTCGCCGAGCTCGCTCACCGGGAGGGCCGCAGTCTCGTCCCCGCTGGGGTGTCCTCCACCACGTAGCCGTCGGCGACGAGCTCGTCGCGGATGGCGTCGGCTCCCGGCCAGTCGCTCGCCGCTCGTGCCCGGTCCCGCAACGCCGCCTTGGCCCACGCCTCGGGGCTCACCTCTTCGTGGCTCCGCAGCACCAGCCCGAGGGCTCGCTCCCAGGCGTCGACCACGGCGGAGGCGACGGCCCGGTCCCCCGAGGCGCGGGCGTCGCGCATGGCGCCGTACAGCACGGCGACGGCACCCGGGGTGTCGAGGTCGTCGTCCATGCGCTCGGCGAAGCGCTGCCGGACCCCTGCGTCGGGAGCCTCGTCACGAGCGTCGGGGAGCTCCCGGGCGAAGGCGTCCAGGCCCTCCACCGCCCGCCCGGCCGCCTCCAGGGTCGCCGGGCTCACCGTCATCGACCGGCGGTAGTGAGCCTGGAGGGCGAGGAGGCGGAACGCCCGGGGGTCGTAGCGGTCGACCAGCTCCGGCAGGGACATGGTGTTGCCGAGCGACTTGCTCATCTTCTCGCCACCCTCCGCGACGACGAGCCCCGAGTGCACCCAGCGGCGGGCGAAGGCACGGCCGGCGGCCTCGGCCTGAGCCCTCTCGTTCTCGTGGTGGGGGAACGTCAGGTCGATGCCGCCGCCGTGGAGGTCGAAGCCGTCGCCGAGCAGGTCGAGGGACATCACGACACATTCGGTGTGCCACCCGGGACGGCCGGGACCCCACGGCGACTCCCAGGTCGGCTCACCCGGCTTGGCCAGCTTCCACAGGGCGAAGTCGAGCGGCGAACGCTTCCCCGCCTCCTCCGCCACCTCGACCCGGGCACCGGCCTGCAACTGGTCGAGGGGCCCCGGCGCGAGGAGCCCGTAGTCGGGGATCGAGTCGGCGGCGAAGTAGACCCCGTCACCGCCGGCGTAGGCGTGGCCGCCGGCGACCAGTCCCGCGATGAGCTCGACCATCCGCTCGACATAAGCGGTGGCGTGAGGGATCTCGTCGGGCCGCTCGACGCCGAGGCGGTCCATGGCCTTCCACCAGACCTCCTCGGAGCGGGCGGCGACCTCGGCAACAACGGTGCCCTCGTCGTTGGCCCGGGCGATGATCTTGTCGTCGATGTCGGTGACGTTGGACACGTGGCGCACAGCGAGGCCGCTCCAGCGGGCGTAGCGGCGCAGGACGTCCCACGCCAGGCCAAACCGCCCGTGCCCGACGTGGGGCTCGGCGTAGACGGTCGGCCCGCAGACGTACAGCGACAGCTCGCCAGGGCGGCGGAGCTCGAGGGGTTCGACGCGTCGCGTTGCGGTGTCGTAGAGGCGCAGCACGCAACTACCGTAACGAAGACCATGAGCGCGGCCGTCCCCCAAAAGCCCAGCCTCGACGGACTGGAGGAGAAGTGGTCGAAGCGGTGGGAGGCCAACGGCACCTACCGCTTCGATCGGAGCGCGACGCGCTCGCAGGTGTACGCCATCGACACGCCGCCGCCGACGGTCAGCGGCTCCCTGCACATCGGCCACGTCTTCAGCTACACCCAGACCGACGCCATCGCCCGGTACCAGCGGATGCGCGGCAAGCAGGTCTGGTACCCGATCGGGTGGGACGACAACGGCCTCCCGACGGAGCGCCGGGTGCAGAACTACTTCGGCGTCCGATGCGACCCATCGCTGCCATACGACCCCGGCTTCACGCCACCGGTCTCCGGCGGCCTGCCCAAGGACCGCCAGCCGGTGGCCTGCTCCCGGCCCAACTTCGTGGAGCTGTGCCGGCGCCTGTCGGTCGACGACGAGCGCAAGTTCGAGGACCTGTGGCGGCGGGTGGGGTTGTCCGTCGACTGGGAGCAGACCTACACGACGATCGGCCCGGAGAGCCAGCGCGCGTCCCAGCGCGCCTTCCTGCGCCAGCTGGCCCGGGGCGAGGTGTACTCGACGGAGGCACCGACGCTGTGGGACGTCGACTTCCGGACGGCCGTCGCCCAAGCCGAGCTCGAGGACAGGGAATGGCCCGGCGCCTACCACCGGGTGGCGTTCCACCGCGCCGGCGCCGGCGGCGACATCCTCGTCGAGACCACCCGCCCGGAGCTGCTGCCCGCCTGCGTCGCGCTCGTCGCCCACCCCGACGACGAGCGCTACCGGCCGCTGTTTGGCACCACCGCCCTGACACCGCTGTTCGGCGTGGAGGTCCCCGTCGTCGCCCACCCTCTGGCCCAACCCGACAAGGGCACCGGGATTGCCATGATCTGCACCTTTGGCGACGTCACCGACGTCGTGTGGTGGCGCGAGCTGCACCTGCCCGTCCGGGCCGTCATCGGCCGAGACGGCCGGCTCCTGTCCGACCCGCCGGCCGGGATGCCGGCCCGAGGGGCCGAGGTGTACCGCTCCTGCCTTGCGGGCCGCACCACCAAGCAGGCCCAGAAGGCGATCGTCGAGCTGCTGTCCGCCTCGGGGGAGCTGCTCGGCGAGCCCAGGCAGATCCGCCACCCGGTCAAGTTCTACGAGAAGGGGGACCGGCCGCTCGAGATAGTCACCAGCAGGCAGTGGTTCATCCGCACCCTCGCTCGCCGCGAGGCGCTGCTCGCCCGCGGCCGGGAGCTGCGCTGGCACCCGGCCCACATGGGCGCCCGCTACGCCAACTGGGTGGAGGGCCTCAACAGCGACTGGCTGATCAGCCGCCAGCGGTACTACGGCGTCCCCTTCCCGGTCTGGTACCCGCTGTCGGCGCAAGGCGAGGCGCTCCACGACGAGCCCCTCCTGGCCGCCGAGGACCGCCTGCCGGTCGACCCCACCACGGACGCTCCCGACGGCTGCACCGAGGCGCAGCGCGACCAGCCGGGGGGTTTCACCGCCGACCCCGACGTGATGGACACCTGGGCGACGTCGTCGCTGACCCCCCAGATCGCCGGGCGCTGGGAGGACGACCCCGACCTGTTCGCCCGGGTCTTCCCGATGGACATGCGCCCCCAGGGCCACGACATCATCCGGACCTGGCTGTTCGCCACCGTCGTGCGCTCGGACGCCGAGCTCCGCTCCCTGCCGTGGACCGACGCCGCCATCTCCGGGTGGATCCTCGACGCTGACCGCAAGAAGATGGGCAAGTCCAAGGGCAACGTCGTCACGCCCACGGAGATCCTGGAGCGCCACAGCACCGACGCCATCCGCTACTGGGCCTGCGCCGGCCGCCTCGGGACCGACACCGCCATCGACGAGGGCCAGATGAAGGTCGGCCGCAAGCTGGCCATCAAGCTTCTCAACGCGTCGCGCTTCGTCCTCGGCAGCGTCGCCCCCGACGGGCCCGACGACGCAGCGGCGGTCACCGAGGCGGTCGACCGCTCCCTCCTGGCGTCGCTGGCGGCCCTGGTCGACGACGCCACCGCCGCCTTCGACGGCTACGACTACGCCCGGGCGCTCGAGCGCACCGAGGCGTGGTTCTGGGGCTTCTGCGACGACTACCTGGAGCTGGTGAAGGGCCGGGCCTACAACCGGGAAGGCGCATCGGGCGAAGGGCCGGCCGCCTCGGCGCGCGCTGCCCTGCGGATCGCGCTGTCGGTACTCCTGCGACTGTTCGCCCCGGTGCTGCCGTTCACCACCGAGGAGGTCTGGTCGTGGTGGCACCCCGACGGCGGCTCGGTCCACCGCGCCGCCTGGCCGGAGGCCGCAGCGCTGCCCGCAGGTGGCGACCCGGCCGTGGCGGCGACCGGGTCGTCGGCGCTCGCCGCCATCCGCAGGGCCAAGCCGGAGGCAGGCTGCTCGTTGCGGGCCCCGGTCACCCGACTGGTGGCCACCGCGCCAGCGGCGCAGCTGGCCGCGCTGCGTTCCGTCGAGGCCGACCTGCGCCAGGCCGGCGTGGTGGCGGGCTTCGACTGGTTGGAGGACGACGCCACCGAGGCGGCCTCGTACCGCGTCGAGCTCGCCGCAGCTGCCGAGCGGTAGCCAGCCCACCACCCGGCCGTGCCGGCCTACCCGGCCCCGCGGCCCTCCGCCCCGGCCTTGCGCCCCGCCACGGCCTTGC
>JAJZJY010000297.1 GCA_021809885.1 Actinomycetes bacterium | reverse complement strand
TGGCGTCGATGGCCGCGGTGGTCGTGGTGGCGTCGAGCACGCCAGCGATGGGGAGGGTCGAGTCCTTGTCGGTGAGCGGGGCGAGGACGTCGATATCGACCGTGCCGCGGTAGGTCCCGTGAGCATCGATGACCGGCGCACCAGGAACGCCCGCCTCGCGCAGCGCCTGCAGCGCCTCGGAAGCGGTGGTGTGATCGTGCAACAAGACGGTCGGATCGTTGACCACACTCGCCACGCTGAGGGTGGACAGCAGCGGAAGACCGAACTGCAGCCGGCTGGCCGCCGAGTCGGCCCGGGTCCGCAGCTGGGAGCGGTAGATGCTGTCGTCGGCGCGGCCGACGATGAACCAGGCGATGGCGACTGCGATCATGGCGGGGCCAAGCAGGGCGATGCTGCCGGTCATCTGAGCGACCATCAACATGACCGCGATCGGCGCTCTGGAGATCCCCCCGAAGACCGCCATCATCCCGACGATCACGAACGGGGCTGGGTCGTGTCCGATGCCCGGCGCGAATGGTTCCAGTACCCGCCAGACGGCCAGACCGGTGAACGCGCCGATCACCATGCCCGGCCCGAATACCCCACCAGACCCTCCCGTGCCGATCGACAGTCCGGTGGCGAGGATCCGGGCCAACGGCAGGGCGACGATGATCAGCAAAGGGGTGTGGAGCATCTCGGTGCCGAGTCCCTTTTGCACCCACCCGTAGCCGGTGCCGAGCACCTCGGGCAGCCCGAGAGCCATCAGCCCGACCAGCAACCCACCGAGGGCCGGCCGCAGCTTCTTGGAGAACGGAAGGCGATGGGAGAGGCGGACGATCCCGTAGAAGGACTTGGAGTACAACAGTCCGAGGCCCCCGGCCAAAAGGCCGATCACGGCGAACCAGACCAGTTGGATCGGCTGGTGGAAGTGGTAGCCGCCGGGGATGGCGAACAGTGGCTGGTAGCCGAAGACCGCGCCGAACACGGCGTAGGCGATGATCGAGGCGAACACGCCCGGCAGCAGCGCCTCGAACTCGAAGTCGTCGCGGTAGACGATGTCAGCTGCGAGGACAGCCCCGCCGAGAGGGGCGCTGAAGATTGCGCCTATCCCCGACCCGATCCCGACCGACACCGCGATCCGGCCGTCTTCGGGGGAGAGGTCGAGCACCCGGGCGAGCAGCGAACCGAACCCTGCGCTGATCTGGGCGGTGGGCCCCTCCCGGCCGCCGGAGCCGCCTGATCCGATCGTGAGGGCAGATGCGACGATCTTCACCACAACGGCGCGCAGGCGGATGCCCCGGGGGTTGTGATGCACCGCATCGATGGCCGCGTCGGTGCCGTGTCCCTCAGCCTCGGGAGCCCAGGTGAACACGAGGAATCCCGAGGCCAGCGCGCCCAACACGACGACGAGCGGTATCGCCCAGGCCCTCGCGAAGTGAGCGGAGCCCGCGGCGTTGCCTTCTCCGGCAGGGGTCGGAACGTGGTAGCCGGCGAGGACCCCGAGGAAGAGACGCGTCGAGATGCTGAGCGCCTCATAGAACACCACCGCCCCCAGCCCGGCGATGACACCGATCACCGAGGCCAGGATCAGCCATTTCGGCAGGTACGACATAGCGTTGATCCGGGCGCCGAGCGCTCCGGCGATCCGACGCCACGTCGCCTTGGCAACCACGGACCGGATCCGCCGGTGCCGCTGCGGACCTCCTACCGACAGGGACACGTCAACGCTCCTGCACCGGCGGACGCGGACGCCATCTCGCCTTGGGCAATGACCCGGACCATGCTGAGACCGAGTCCGCCGGGCCACCGGCGAGACGCCGGTCGGGGCGGTTCGGAGGGCGGCCCGAGAGCATCGGGGCAGTCCGTCATCGGGACGGCTCCGTTTTGCCGGCGGCGGGCCGCAAACCCCGATCGGGGTCGACGCGGGCAGAAAGGGAGACGCCTTCGAGCAGGTAGCCCAAGCCCTTCGCGAACTGCTGGGGCGTGGTGTAGGCCGCCAACTGACGGGCCAGATCGTCCGCGTCGTGCTCGGCACGGGCCTCGCGGGCCCGGGATGCCTCCAACGCGGCGAACCCGATGGTGTAGGTGTGGATGGCACCATACGCCCGTCGAGCAGCGGCTTCGCTCAGGCCGGCTTCCCTCAGGACCCGCATCATCGCCTCCATGCGGGCGAGCGCCGACGCCGAGACGACCGGATGACCGAGGTAGACGTGCAAGGCGGCCGGTTGGCTCACGAGGAACCCTCGAAGCTTGTCCGCTGCCTCGGCGATCCAGGCCCGCCACTCGTCCTCCCGGGATCGAGGACGCCACACCTCGCTCAACAACGTGTCGACCACCTCGTCGAGAAGGTCGTCTTTGTCCCGCACATGGCGGTAGAGCGACATGGGGGACACTCCGAGCTCGCCCGCCAGGCTGCGGATCGTCATCTGCTCATACCCGCCAGCTCTCACCACCCTGGTAGCAGCATCGACGACCTGCTGGCGCGAGATCGTCCCCCATCGGGCCCGCCGCCTTGACGTCTTCCCCCTCGTTTTTGCTCGGGGTCGTCCCGGTCCCTCCTCCGCAGCGCTCATGCGGAAAGCCTACACGTACATGTACGCAACTACGTTTGTTTGCGTCCCTATCCGAGGCCGCACTGTGCCGAGATGCCGTGGAGCCTCCTCGACGCGGCCGTCGTCAGCGGCTCCAGTCAGCACCTGCTGACGTGGCGCCACGACCCGCCGAGATTCGCGAGAAAAATCTTCGGCGAACCCCTTGACTTCGCGGACGGATCGAGGTCTCATATCTCGTTCGTTGGCGACGCTGCCGGTCGTGGGCATACAGCCCATGTTGCAAAACCCCATGTCAAAGGTGGTTCTCTCGTGCCCGGACTCCTGGGCCGAGCCCACTCCGTCCTACCCGCCATCGGCTGCCGGATCCGAGGCCGAGCCGCCGCTTCGAGTGCTCCGGCCGACCGGGAGCCAACTCGTCGCCCTGCTCGGCACCCACGAGGTGCTCACCTCGGGCCAGCTCGTGCGCCTCACCGGGCTGCCCGAGCGCACGGTCCAGCACCACCTCGGCCTGCTCTACCGAGCCGGCCTCGTCAACCGCGTCCGCCCGCCGCGTGAGGTCGGCACCAGCCCGTACCACTGCTGGCTGACCGCCTTCGGCGCCGCTGCCATCGGCGCCGAGAAGCCTGGAGCGAGAAGCGATGACCTTGCCGGCGTGCAGGCCACAGCGGCGCTCAGCGAGCTGTGGCTTTCCGTGCGCGACCGCGGGAGGGGAGTCGGCCTCGAACTGCGCGGCTGGCGGCGCCTTCCCTCCGGGCTTCCCTACCAGGACCCTCATACCGGGACGATCCGCGAGCTCCCCGCAGAGGCCGAAATGATCGTCATGTCCGGTCCGCCCGGTGGCCGCGAGATGAGGCTGCTCGTGGTGGCGCGAACCGAACGCGTCCCGGCGTCCCGGCTCGCCGCGGTGCTTGCCCGCTTCGCCTGCTTCCTCGCGGCGTCGAGCGATCCAAGCGCGCCGGTGCTCGCCGTCCTCGCCCGTACGCCACGGGTCGCGGAGCGGGTGCTCACCACCGCCGACACGCTCGGTGAAGCCCCCGCTGCCCGCCACCTCGAGGAAGAAGTCATCGCGACGGCGCGACGCCGGGTGGTGGTCGGGGTCGTCGAGCCCCACCCGGTCGGGCTCTCCAGCGAGCCAGTGTGGGCCACGCCGGCCGATCGGCGCGCCCTGCGGCTCCTCGACGTCCTCGTCGAGCATGCGGGGAGCGCCAAGTGAAGGCGCGCCCGGCGACCTCTCGCTCCCGTCGTGGTGGAGAGTCTCCGGCCGACCGGACGGCGCAGCTACCCCGCCACCCGCAATCCCAGCGGAGCGGGAGCCCCCGCCATCCGCAAGGAGGGTCTACCGATCACCATCACCACCCGCAAGGCCGTGCTGACGACGACCCCCGCCATCCGCAAGCGAGTAATGGGAGCGCCGCGGCGATCGAGCATGTCGGCTTCCGATCGGAGGGATCCGCTGCGAGCGCGCCGCCACCGGCGCACCGACGCGGTAGTGGTGAGCGACCGGACTGCCGCCAGGCAGGTCACACCGCCGTGCCACCCCCCGGTGCGCTGCGCCCGCTCGCCCGGGCGCTGCTCTCGGTGGCGGCCGAGGTGCACGCCGCACGGGGAGGTCCGCTTGGCACGAGCTACCCGAAGCAGGGCGTTGGCTTGCGGATGCCCGAGAAGGGGGTCGTTCACCCTTTCCGTTCGGGGCTCCGTTATGGGCTCCGTTCTCCCGCCACTCCTGGGCGGACCCCCTCTGGGGTCGCGTCCTCGCAGGTGAGAGGCGCTGGGGGGCCGCCAGTGGTGAACCCCGACTGTATGGGTGATTGTGCATGACTGCGGTGTCTTCTCGCCGTGGGCGCCGGCCGGGCCGGGTGAGCGATCGGCTGGTCGTCGACGTTGCGTCCTCGTTGACCGACCGAGACCGACAGATCCTTCGCCTCCTTCGCTGGCATCGCGTGCTCACCACCAGCCAGGTGCATGCCATGTTCTTCGGTGACCGCAACACCGCTCAGCACCGGATGGCCCGCCTCTACGAGCTGCGTCTCGTGGAGCGCTTCCGACCATTGCGCCAGGGCCGTGACGGCGAGTACCACTACGTGCTCGACACCCTCGGCGCCTACGTCCTCGCCGTGATGGCCAACCGTGACCCGGACCGGGAGGTCACTGTCCGCTGGCACACCGACCAGGCGCTCTCGATCGCCACCAGCCAGCGTCTCGCCCACACCGTGGGGACCAACGACGTCTTCGTCCGCCTCGTCGCCGCCGCCCGCCACGATCCCGCCGCCCAGCTCGTGACCTGGTGGGGCGAGCGCTACTGCAAGGCGGTCCTCGGCGAGGTGGTCCGTCCCGACGGCCTCGGCGTGTGGCACGAGGGGGATGCCACGGTCACGTTCTGCCTCGAGTACGACCGAGGCAGCGAACCCCTCGGCCGCCTGGCCGCCAAGGCCGTCGACTACGCCCGCCTGGAAGCCGCCTGGGGCGTTCCGTTCTGGGTGCTCGTCGTCGTGCCCGGCCCGCGCCGGGAGGCCGGCGCCAGGGCGGCGCTGTCCGGCGAAGGCCTGGCCGTCGCCACCACCACCGAGCCCGGTGCCCGCCGGTTGACAGAAGCGGTCTGGGCGCCGCTCGACGCCGCTGGAGCCCGCCTGCGCCTCGTCGAGCTGGCAGGCAGGCCCCGGCCTGCCGTCTCGACCGCCCGCCTGGCCGAGGCGGCCCGCTACCGCCGGGCCGGCCAATGGGGCGAGGAGGCGAGCTGACGGCAGGGACTTGCAACCCGACACCGATGGAGCCCTCATGGAGGGGACCGAGCGAAGGAGCGTGGTGCGATGCGCTGTGTGATCTACCTGCGGGTCTCGACCCGCGGACAGGCCGAGAAGGGCGAAGGGGAGGAGGGCTTCTCGATCCCCGCCCAACGCGAAGCCTGTGCCCGCCACATCCGAGACGCCGGCTGGGACCTCGTCGACGAGTACGCCGATCGGGGTGAGTCGGCCAGAAGCGCCGAGCGCCCCCAGCTCCAGGCGATGCTGACCCGCATCGCCGAAGAGCGCGACGTCGACGCGGTCGTCGTCCACAAGATCGACCGCCTGGCCCGCAACATGGAGGACCACGTGGCGATCCGGGCGCTGCTGCGACGCCGTGATGTGGCGCTCGTGTCGGTCACCGAGAACGTCGAGGAGACCGCCTCGGGCCGCCTCGTCGAAGGCATCCACGCGCTCATGGCCGAGTTCTACTCGGCGAACCTGGCAGCGGAGATCAAGAAGGGCATGGTGCAAAAGGCCAAGCTTGGTGGCTTCCCTCACGGAGCGCCGATCGGCTACCTGAACGTCAAGGACCTCGTCGCCGGCCGCCAGGTCGCTCGCATCGTCCCTGATCCAGAGCGCGCCTCGCTCGTCACTGTGGCCTTCGAGCACTACGCCACCGGCGAATGGACCCTCCAGCGCCTGGCGGGCGAACTGGGACATCGCGGCCTCACCAACCGCGGCAGACGGGACCGCCCGGTCAAGCCGATCACCTGGCAAGGCCTCGCCAAGATCCTCGCCA
>JAJZJY010000296.1 GCA_021809885.1 Actinomycetes bacterium | reverse complement strand
GAGCGCAAAGGGGCGAAGCGCACGTCGGCCCGGGTGTTAGGCGCCACTTCCAATGAGCACGCCGGCTGCCGCTGACGACACTCGCGGCGAACTGACAGGTCACGGCTGGCGACTCCTGAAGGATCGAGCGCATGAGGTTCATCAGCTCGTCGGGGTCGCCAAACGGGTGACTGGCTGCGCCGAGCTCCTGGAGCTCGTCGAGGAACAGGACGAGCGATTGCCCGTCGTGCTCGCAGATGCGCTGGAGCAACCGGAGGGCGTGCTCGAAGTACCGCCGAGGATCCCGCCGGCCGAGACGAGGGTCGAAGGCAAGCTCCACGCCGTCACCGAGCTCAGTGCGGAGTCGAACCGTGGCGGCAGCACCGAGGGCGGCGGCGGCCGCTCTACTACCCTTCCCGAGGGCTCGCGCCGCCCGGCGAGACGACGAGCGATTCGCCCACACTTCCGCGATGAGCACCTCCGCGAACCGTTCGAGCGTGGGAATGGCGAAGAGATCGGCGCCGACGACGTACTTCCCCCTACGTCGCAGTTGATCCGTCGCGGCCAGGCAGACCGTGGTCTTGCCCTGGCGGCGTGGACCCGCCACGATCTGGTGCATCCCCTGATCCAGGCGGAGGCGTAGATCACTCTCCTGGCGTCGACCGATCATGTCCTGAGGTACGGGCCCGACGGTGGGGAAGAGCTCATCGGCCCGCATGTACCTAGACTTGGTAGTCACCATACCGCTATGTGGGACGGCTGCCTCGCTTCGACAGGACAGGTGGAGGCCGACCGCGTCGGCAGCCTCAAGCGGCACGGGTGGGGCGCGGAGGTGCGTGGATGTAGTCCTCATGGGGAGGAGGTCCGCCGTCTGTGGCCAGGGCCCGACGACGAGGTCGCGCGTCGGCCGGCCTGAGCGACCTACTGGCCCTCGACGCCGGCGGCGTCTCCAAGGCGGCTGCCCACGATCCGAAGGTCCAGGCCTGGCTGGACCGAACGCGGGGCGGTGGACGAGCCGCGCTCAACGGCGGTGTTCGAGTGCTTCCAGTGCGTGGTCCAGCCGGAGGAACATCCTGCCTTCCGGATCACCGGGGACGTCTCGGAATCCAAACTTCCGGTAGAAGGCCCTCGCCCCTTCGTCGATCGGGTCGACTGCGATGAACCGGGCAGCAACGTGAGCGCCCGCCAATGCCGCCTGCTGGATGGCGTCGGCCATCAAATCGCGCCCCAGCCCCTCTCCCTGTCGGCTGCTGGCGACCGCGAGGCGAGCCAGGAGCGCCATGCCGATGTCGTAACCGGGAAGACCGCGTGCGTACCCGGGTGGGAGATCTGCGGGCGGGACGCCACCCATGGTCAGTGAGTAGTAGCCAAGAACTTCCTCATCGTCTTGCACCAGCACGAAGGTCCTTGACAGGTTTCGAGCCTGGTTCTCGAGGGCGTGAAGGCGCAGCCAGCCATCGAGCGGCTTGGTTCCGCAGGCGAACCCGGCCACACGATGATCCGGGCCGAGGCGCTCGATCCGCATCAGCGCACGTGCTTGATCGAGCGAGCCTTGCGCAGTTGCTCAATCAGCTCGGAGGGTGGCGGGGACGGCTCGTCGAGGATGGCGAGGAACCGACGTCGTGACGATTCGTCGAGCTGGATGGCATGGTGGGCGTGCACCAGGGCCTCAGCGCCCGCGACTGCCCGGTCGAGCAGGAATTCTGACACCGAGACGCCGGCGAGCCCCGCGGCTTCCACGATGAGGTCGTCTTCGCGCGAGGAAAGCCGCATCTCCCTCCGTCGGTCCTTCATCGCTCCTCCCAGCTCATTCGTGTACGTACAGGTGTACGGTCTACACCCAAGCGGGCCAACGCCGGAACGCGCTCCGATTGCCTCCGCCGAACACCTGGGAGAGATCGTCGAGGTGCCGTGGTGGTCGCCGTGGTCATCAGCGTCGCTGACCGGTGCCCGTGAGGTCCCCGCGGCGGGCCCCCCCCTGTTGTGTGCCCCAAGCGGCCGCCACAGGCTCCTGAGCGGCCCCGCACGGCCCCAGGACACCCCCCGCAGAGAGCGACGGAGGTCCAGACAGGTGCCGAGGTGCTGGGAGCACGGCGGGGTGTCGGTGGACGACGCTGAAGGAGACCCCGGCGGCGCTGACGCGTGTCATGCGGCCGGCAGCCGCAGCACCCTCTCCCCCACCGCACGAGGGGTTTTCTTGGAAGTCCCCCCTCCGACACGAGCCGCTGTCGCCTCGGTACGGGAGGTGGCAGGCCAGGACCTCCCGGTTGCCGGCGGTGATCGCAAGCGGTCCCTGGCGGATCTCGTCCAACCCGGCGTCGACGTACTCCCTCCTGCTCGAGGCGGGTAGCCCGCCGGCCGTGGCCGAACCAGCAGCGGTCGTGGTTCCCCGGGTACAGGACCTTGTGCCCGGCGAGACGGCTGACGAGTGACATCGGCTCCTCGCGCCGACCCATGGCGACGTCGCCGAGGACGTGGACGGTGTCGTGCGGGCCGACGAGGCAGTTCCAGTCGGCGACGAGCACGGCGTTCGTCTCGGCGACGTTGCGAAACGGCCGCCGCAGTACCACCCCGACGATGTTCCGGTGGCCGAAGTGCTGGTCGGTGGTGAAGTCAGTGGTCGTCGAATCTGCGCTCGTAGGAGCCGGCTCACGATGGGACGCGACGGCTGGGGTTATACTAGTGAGTATGACTCATCGGATCGGGCCGAAGGGCCAGGTCGTGATCCCGAAAGAGCTACGCGATCGGCTCCACCTCGTCCCCGGAGACGAGGTGGAGTTCGCTCTCGATGAGGAAGCCACGGCGGTGCGCCTGGAGCCGGTGCGAGATCGCCCGTCCCTGCGAGGATCGATGGCCGGGCTGGGACTCGTCGCCGAGCTCGAGGCGGATCACCAGGCCGAAGCGCGCCGTTGACCGAGTGTCTTGACTCGTGGGCGGTCCTTCGATGGCTCGAAGGTGACTTGCCCGCGGCAGCTCGGGTGGACTCGGCGATGCCGTCTCGCCCCCTCATGAGTTGGATCAACGTCGGTGAGGTGTCCTACATCGTTGAGCGTCGTGCCGGGACCGATCGGGCTCGCCGCATTGTGCGGGAGCTGCGCCGGCGCCTGACGCTGGACGTCCCGACCGAGGCCCGGGTCCTCGAAGCGGCCCACCTGAAGGCCCGGCACGCAATGGCGTATGCCGACGCGTTCGCCGTCGCTACTGCGATCGCGCACGGGGCAACGCTGCTGACCGGTGACCCGGAGATCCTCGATGGCGATCCGGCGTGGCCGGTCGAGGATCTGCGTTCTTGAGCTGCCGGACCGTTCAGCCCGCCAGCGCCAGCTCCGTCCGGAACACCGCCATCCATCCCGGTGAGGTCCTCCAAGAGGAGCACCTCACGCCGCTTGGAATCACCCGGCACCGTGTGGCCGTCGCCATTGGCGTCCCGCCCTGGAGGATCAACGAGATCGTCCACGGTACCCGCCGGATCACCGCGGGCACCGCCCTCCGCCTCGCCCGCTACTTCGGTACCAGCGACGAGTTCTGGCTGAGCCTCCAGGCCCACTACGACATGGAGACCGAACGGGAGCGTCTCGCTGACGCGCTCGGCCAGATCAGCCCACTGGCCAGCTGACGGTCGGCTCGCGGTGACCGCTCAAGGCGCTCCACTGGCGTCTCGGTGTCGCCGGTGGAGGTGACGGCGATGGTCGGCCCGGCGCAGGCGACGTCGGCTCGGTATCACGCAGGGGTGGAGCGGGCCATGCCGAACGGTCCGGCGACCTCGGCGGTGCTGTACTCGCCGCTTTGGATGAGGGAGACCAGGTGGGCTTCCTGTCGGCGGCTGAGCCTGTGTTGCTTGTCACGCAGGTTCCCCTTCGCCTTGGCCGCTTTCATCTCCTCCCGGGTGCGCAGGCGGATCTGGCCGGCTTCGAGCTCGGCCACCATGGCCAACACGTTGCACAACAGCGGCCCGACCGCGTCGGCCGGGTCGTAGCCCGACCCGCCCAGACTCGGCCGCACGGAGCGGGCGGTGAGCTCGTCGGCGATGGCTCGAGCATCGGGCGTACCCGACGAGCAGGGCGCTCATTGCGCATCTCCTGATCGGCCGGCCCGGAGACGGCCTCCGATCACCGGCAGCAGCCGTCCCGCCGGCCAGCGCTCTGCCTCGTGACTTGTGGCGTGACGAGGTCACGGCCCTGGAGGTGGCCGACCTCGCCGACGCCGCTCGACTCACCCGAGTTGGCCTCAGCGTGCCCCAACCGGGCAGGTGAGGATGGCATCCCTGCCGATCGGTGGGCGAGCAACTCCACGAGGACGGCTGGCGTGGACTCATCGCCCCCAGCGCGGCCCGCCCTACCAGCCTCGTCCTCGCCGTGTTCCTCGCCGGCGCCGACCTGCACGACCAGGTAGTCCCAATCGCCTTGACGCATGCGGGGGACGTTCTCCTGCCGCCAACGGGCATGAGGACGTGACCACGCGTCCCGCAAGCGGATCCCCGACCGGGCACGCTGAACCCCTGGTCGGCCCATCACCTCTGCTGTCCCCGCAGGACGTTCGGCGTGCGGGACAACGGACGTGCCTTCACGGGAGCTCGATCGCACGTGACCCGGCTGGGAGGTGCCGAGGCTGTTCACGAGCGCGGCCCGGTAGCGAGCCAGGCGGCGGTCGCAGTCCGCCAGCCGCTTGCGCGCCGTGTCGGCTCTGGTCACCTGCGCGTCGTGACGCGACTCGCTCGCGGGGTGGAGCGCGTCGAGTATGTCGTCGAGCTTCTCTCGGTCGAGCACCTGCGCCATCCACCCGTCGAGCGGGCCGATGGCGACCGCCCCTCTCTCAGAGTTGTTCGGGGGTCGACGAGCGGCAGTGCCCAGACATGACGTCGCCACGAGGTACGGCCGGTGTCGTGCTCCCGAGAAGCGTCGCGTCCATCAGCCGGGCGATCACTTCCTCGGCGACCGGCGTGAAGTCCCAGACATCGACGCCGACGTTGACCATGCGCCCTTGCTGGCGCCACTTCTCGTGGACGTGCCCGTGGAGCAGCCACATTCCCTCGTCGAGGGGCCGGAACCTGCGATAGCGCTCGGTCTCGCCGCTGTCGCCTCGGTACGGGAGGTGGCAGACGAGGACCTCCCGGTTGCCGGCGGTCATCGTGAGCGGTCCCTGGCGGATCTCGTCGAAGCCGGCATCGAGGTACTCCTGCTCCAGGCGGAAGGCCCGCTCCCCGTGGCCGTACCAGCAGCGGTCGTGGTTCCCCGGGTACAGGATCTTGTGCCCGGCGAGGCGACCGATGAGCGGCATCGACTCCTCCCGCCGACCCATGGCGACGTCGCCGAGGACGTGGACGGTGTCGTGCGGGCCGACGACAGCGTTCCAGTTCGCGACGAGCAAGGCGTTCATCTCGCCGACGCTGTGGAACGGTCGGTCGCAGTACTCGATGATGTTCTCGTGACCGAAGTGCTGGTCCGCGGTGAAGTAGGTGGTCATGCGTCCGTGACGGTCGTGGGCGGATCCCGACTGGATGTAGACGAACCAGTCTACCTAGCAGTAGACTAATCGAGATGAGCACCACGATCCGAGTCAGCGAGGAGACGCGAAGCCGGTTCGCTGCGCTGGCCAAGGCAACGGGCAGACCGATGACGGAGCTGCTCGACGAGGCAGCGGATGCCCTCGAGCGCCGGATCTTCTTCGATCGCTTCGCAGCTCGCTACGCACAGCTCCGTCACGATGCCAATGCCTGGGAGGAGATCGAAGCTGAGCGGGCAGAAGAGGCCAGCTCGCTCTTCGACCATTCGGCGTGACGGCCCGTCGGGGTGACATCTGGCTCGTGGACTTCGGCGAACCCGTCGGTCGCGAGCAGGCGGGGCGCCGGCCTGCGGTCGTGGTGTCCGCCGACCCGCTGAACGACAGCCGGGCCGGTGTGGTGATCGTCGTGCCCTGCACCACGAGACGGCGCGAGCTCCCCTCTCACGTCGAGCTCGATCCGAAGGAGTGCGGCCTCGACGAGGTCAGCTATGCGAAGTGCGAGGACGTGAAGTCGGTGTCAGCGCACCGGCTCGTCGCTCGTCTTGGTGCTGCGAGCGACGAAGCGCTCTTCGCCATCACCCGC
>JAJZJY010000295.1 GCA_021809885.1 Actinomycetes bacterium | reverse complement strand
CAAGTCCCTGAAGGCCTCGTCGTCGAGGTCGTCGGTCGCCACGCCCACCAGGCGGTACTCGGGCAGGAGGCCCGCCTCGGCGAGGTGCAGTATGCCGGGGAGGAGCTTGCGGCGGGCGAGGTCGCCTGTCGCCCCGAAGAGCACGATCACGTGAGGCTCGAGTGGTGCTACCGCCTCCGCCGGCGCGTCAGCGGGGCCGGGGGCGTAGAGATCGGCCATGGGTCCATTCTCCCCCATGAAGCGCCGGTGGTGGGCACGGCCGCACCCGCTCACCCCCGGGCGACGACCGCCCCGATGACCGCCAGGGCCCCGAGAGTGCTGAGCACGACCGCCGTGACCGTCCTCAGCGTGCGGACCGACAGGCGGCTGAGCAGTCTGGAGCCGCTGACGACGGCGAGGGCGGCGACGAGCCAGAGGGCGGCGACGGCACCGACGGCGACGGAAAGGGGGTGGTGGGAGCGGGCGGCGAGGTCGGCGGTCAACAGCTGGGTGAGGTCACCCCACTCGGCGACGAAGATCACGCCGGCGGCGCGCAGGGCGACATGGTGCCCGGGGCGGGCGGTGAGCCCATCGTCGTCGTCCGGCTCGGCTCGACGGGAGAGCCATGCCCAGGCCCCGAAGCCGAGCATGGCCACGCCGGCAGCGATGTCCAGCACCCGGCGGGGTACGAGGGCGACGGCAGCCGCGCCTATGCCGACGGCGATGGCTACGTGTACGACGAAGGCTGCGGCGGTGCCGCACCAGACCGCCAGCGGGCGCCCACGGGTGGCCATGAGGAGGGAGGCGAACATCGTCTTGTCCGGGAGCTCCCCGAGAGCGACCAGCCCGAAGGCGGCGACGACGACGGCGAGGTCCATGGCCTCCCGGCAGCGTACCGGGGTTGCAGCTACCGTGCCGGGGGTGACCGACGCTGCTGCCGCGAACATCGACCTGACCGGGAGGGTCGCCCTGGTGACCGGCGCGTCCCGGGGCATCGGTCGGGCGATCGCCGCCACCCTCGCCGGCGCCGGGGCGGCTGTGATGCTGTCCGCCCGCAAGCCGGTTACCCTCGACGAGGCGGCCGCCGCCATCGGCGGTGAGGTGGCGACGTTCCCGGCGAACGCCGGCGACCCCGACGCCGCCGGGGCGTGTGTGGCCGCCACGGTCGAGCGCTTCGGCAGCCTGGACATCCTCGTCAACAATGCGGCCACCAACCCGTACTTCGGCCCGCTGGTGGACATCGACCTGCCGAGGTTGGACAAGGTGTGGCAGGTCAACGTCCGTGGCCCGCTCGTCTGGACGCAGGCGGTATGGCGGGCGTGGATGGGCGCCAACGGCGGCGCCGTCGTCAACGTCTCGTCGATCGGCGGCCTGCGGACCGAAGGCGGCATCGGCGCCTACGACGTGTCGAAGGCCGCCCTGATCCACCAGACCCATGTCCTCGCCGCCGAGCTCGGACCCAGTGTGCGGGTCAACGCCCTGGCGCCCGGCCTGGTCCGCACCGACTTCGCCCGGGTGCTGATCGAGAGCCACGGTGACGCCATCGCCCAAGCGCTGCCGCTTCGCCGGCTCGGGATGCCCGTCGACATCGCCGGCGCCGCCCTCTGGCTGGTGTCAGACCAGGCGGCGTGGGTGACCGGCCACACCCTCGTCGTCGACGGTGGGGCGGTGCTGCGGTGATCCTCGGCCGCCCCGGCGCCTGAGAGCGGCGCTCACCCCGGCGCGGCGCCGGCTTCGTTAGCCTGTCTGGCCGTGCCGACCACCCGCGACCGCGTCCTGTCCACGGCCGACGAGCAGGGCTGGCAGCCCGGCCCCATGACCCTCCGGGGTCGGGCGGCGTCGTGAGCGGCGGCGGCGGAGCGGAGCCCGGCGCCGGCGGGTCCAAACCCGTCGACGACATCTTCGCCAAGCTCGCCGACCAGCGCGTCGAGCAGTGGCACCTGGCGGATTCCATGGGCATGCTTCCGTTCTTCCGGGAGCTCAGCGGCGAGGTCGGCCCGCGCATGACGTTCGAGGGCAGGCCGGTCGTGATGCTCGGCTCCAACAACTACCTCGGGCTGACCTCCGACGAGCGGGTCCGCCGGGCCGCTGTCGAGGCGGTCGAGCGCTACGGGACGGGGCTCACCGGCAGCCGCCTCCTCAACGGGAGCCTTCCCCTGCACCGGGAGTTGGAGGACGAGCTGGCCGACTGGGTGGGCAAGGAGACCGCCCTGGTGTTCACGACCGGCTACGCCGCCAACCTCGGTCTCATGGTGTCGCTGCTCGGCGAGGGCGACGCCGTCTTCCTCGACTCGACCGCCCACGCCAGCCTCGTCGATGGTGGCCGCTTCAGCGGGGGAACACTGCGGGCCTTCCGGCATAACCGGCCCAACAGCCTGCGACGTGGCCTGCGCGGCTGGCGGGAGCAGCCGGGCGCGGGTGGCCTCCTGGTTGCCGTGGACGGCGTGTACTCGATGGAGGGCGACGTCGCCCCGCTGGCGGAGATCGCTGCGGCCTGCACGGAGTTCGGCGCCCGCCTGCTCGTGGACGAGGCCCACGCCCTCGGCGTGGTCGGTCCCGATGGTTCGGGGTCGGCGCCGGAGGCCGGCGTCGAGCCGGACCTTGTGATGGGAACCTTCTCCAAGTCCCTCGCCAGCTGCGGCGGCTTCATCGCCGGGCCCCGTGCCGTCATCGACTTCCTCAAGGTCACCTGTCGCCCGCTGCTGTTCACCGCATCGGGGGTGCCGGCCGCCCTCGCAGCCGCACTGGCCGCCGCCCGCCTGGCCCGCAGCGAGGGATGGCGGCGGGAGGCGGTCGTCGCCAACGCACGCCGACTCCGCCGCGGGCTGCGCCAGCTCGGCTACGACGCCGGCGGTGACGACCGCAGCGCCATCGTCCCGGTGCTCGTGGGCGACGACTGGAAGGCGGCGACGCTCTGGCGGTCGCTGCTGGACCAGGGTGTGTACACCAACTGCGCTGTCGCCCCAGCCGTCTCCAAGGCGCTGCTGCGCACCTCGGTGATGGCCACCCACACGGAGGCCGACATCGACGACGCCCTCGCCGGCTTCGACGCCGTCGCTGCAGCGGGGGGTTAGGCCAAGGTTGGTCCGGTTGGGCCGGTTGGGCCGACTTTGGCTTCAGGCCGACGCGCCTTCGTTCGCCCCCTTCCTCACTCAGCGTGCTCGGCGATCGACCTGCCGGACGAAACTTTGGAAGCGCGTTGTCGCTGGGCACCGACAAGCTTCCAAGGTTTGCGGCCGAGAGCCGGTGACGACCGCTGCGGGTGGTGGTGGCGCCGGGCTGGTGGCGCCGGGGGCGCGCAGGTTGGGCGCGGGCAGCGCGGTGGTCGGCTCGGCGCCCGGGTCTGGGTGCGGCCTAGGCGCCGGCGGGCAGCCGGGCGGGGCGCTGGTACAGCCGCCACACCTTGCCCCGGGTGGCACCCATCGCCTCCAGCTGCTCGTTGATCCGCTTGTTGGTCGCAAGCGTCCAGGACGCCTCGGCGGTCATGATGTGGCGGTCGGCGGCGAGGCGGTCGACGATCTCCCGGTAGAGCAGCGGGCCCAGGGCGAGATGCTGGTAGTCGGGGCGCACCCCGAGCGCCCACACCCGGACCTGGGGGACGCGCTTGCGGCCGAGCAGCAGCGGCACCCAGCCGGCGGGCAGCAGCCGGCCGCTTCGCACCCCGTGCATCAGCAGGTTGAGATCCGGCAGGGCGAGGCACACGCCCACGAGCTGGCCCTCGAAGGTCTCCAGGCCAAAGGCCCACTCGGGGTTGAGGATCTGCTTCAGCTGCTTGGCCAGGTGGCGGACCTCCACCTCGGGCATGGGAGCGAACCCCCAGTTGTCGGCCCAGGCGGCGTTGTAGACCTCGAAGAACCGGCTCACCTCCCGGTCGAACTGCGACTTGTCGAGATGGTGCACCCGCACCCTGGCCCGCTGCTGGATCCGGTCGAGGGTCCGCCGCTGCCGCTCGGAGAGGGCGGTGCCCTCCCGTGTGAAGCGCCAGGCCCACAGGTCCATGGCAGGCTCCCAGCCGGCGCGCTCCCACAGCCCGACCTGGTACGGGGGGTTCTGCAGCGTGAGCAGGGTCGGCAGCTCGTCGAAGCCATCCACCATCAGGCCGAGCTCGTCGTTGGTCGTGAAGTTGGCCGGGCCGACGCAGGTGTCCATGCCCTTGTCCGCCGCCCACCCACACGCCGCCTCGAACAGGGAGTCGGAGACCTCCGGGTCGTCGAAGGCGTCATAGAAGCCGACCCATCCCCAGCGCACCTTCTGGTAGTCGTTGAACATCCGGTCGACGCAGCCCGCCACCCGCCCGACCGGCTTGCCGTAGCGGTAGGCGACCCACAGTGCCACCTCCTGGTGGCTCATCGCCGGGTGCTTGCGGGAGATCCGGTCGTAGACGCTGACGCGCAGGGGTGGCACCCATCCCGGATCGCCGCCGTGGATCCGGAAGGGTACGTCGACGAACACCCGCCGCCCCGGGAGCCCCCGGACGCGGCGCACCTCCACCGCTGCGCTGACCACGGCAGAGACCGTAGTCGGGTCGCGGCCCCCGCTCACCTGGGCGGCGGCCTGGTTCAGCTCCGGGGGGCGTCGGCCTCCCGGGAGCGGATGCGGATCACCCGCCGGCGGCGGGCGTCGGGTCCGTCCTCGCCCCCCTCGTTCTCGTCGGGCGGGGGCTCCACCGTCGGCGCCACCTGGGTGACGTCGGGGTCCTCCTCGACGGCCGGAGTGCCTCCCGGGGGAGTGGCGAGCCCGGCGAGATCCGCGCCAGCCGGTGCCCGGTCGGGTCGTGCGTCGGGTCGGGCCATCACCGTGGTCTCCGCGTCGAAGCTGACGACCATGCCGCCTGTATCCGGAGTTGGCACCACCGGCATGACGTCGCGGGTGGAGGCGGAAAGGGCGGAGAAGCCCTCGAGCTCCACCACGCCGTCGTCGACGAGGCTCCGCATGAGCCGGCAGACGTCGAAGTCCGACAGGTTGAGGACCCGGCCGATGGCGCGCAGGTTGCGCCGCCCGTCGATGGCGGTGAGCATCCGCCAGCGCTGTTTGTCGAGGGTCACCTCGGCCTGGGAGAGGTCGAGCACCAGCCTCGGTTGCAGGTCGAGGGACGGGATGATCTCCTGCAGCTCGTGCCACTCCTCGAGGCGCCGGCGCGCCTCGGTGATCACCGACTCCGGCTGGTGGCGCTCCCCGACGGGCAGGGAGCTCGGCTTGCCGGGGTGGAACTCGAAGCTTCCCCGCTCCGCGTCGAGCATCTCGAAGCAGACCTCCTCGATCCGCCCGCGCACGTCCCCAGCCGTGGCAGCCGGCTGGTGCTCGGACTGGTCGGCACCGACGAGCAGCCCGTCTTCGAGGAAGAGGTTGGCTCCGTAGGAGCGGCTGCGCACGTGCAGGCGCCCGGTCAGCTGCTGGCGGGCCAGGAGCTGGACCACATCGGTGAAGTCGAGGACGTCGAAAGTTCCCTGGAGCGGCATGGCACATCCCTTCTACCAGGACGGGGGCGGTGCTACACAGCGGGCCACCCGGTAGCGACAAGATGCCCGCTGTGCGCGCCGCCCTGTTCGACGCCCTCGTGGCCCTCCACGTCGCCTCTGCCCTCATCGGCTTCGGCGCCGTCGCCTTCTCGGGCGTGTACGGGTTCGTCGCCGGCCGGGTCGCCGCCGGCCGTCCCGGGCGCGAGGAGGCGCAGCGCTACTTCGCGTCATCCTCCCCGGCCGAGTGGCTGCTGCTGCCCGTGCCGTTCCTCGGTGTCGGCGCGCTCGCCGCCGACCCCCACGGCCACGGCGTCGCCCAGCTGTGGGCGGGCCTCGCCGCCGGCGTCTGGCTCGTCGCTGCCGTCACGCTCCTGGCGGTGGTCCGCCCGGCGGAGCGGGCAATCCGGGCCGGCATGACCGGCTCGGGGCCGCTCGGGTCCTCCGGTACCGCCGGGTCGGCCGGGGCCGCCTTGACCTGCCGGCCCTGGGCCTCGATCGCCGGGCCGAGTTGCCCGGCCTGGAACAACTCGCTGGCTGTCATCGGCGGCTCTCCGGAAGCAAACGAGCCCCGAGCGAAGGCCCGGGGCGGGAGACCGGGCGGCGGGGCCGCCCGACGGGGTTAAATCTTCTTGTTGGCCT
>JAJZJY010000294.1 GCA_021809885.1 Actinomycetes bacterium | reverse complement strand
GCCGGGCACTCAGCGGGCCGCTTCGCCGACGAGATCGGCGAGGGCGAGGTTCGCCACCAGCTTGGCCAGCCGGCGACCTCGTGAGGGGCGCAGCACCACGACACCGACGCCTGCCCATCGGAGCCGGTCGAGGATCGCTGCCAGCTCATGACGTTTCGCCCTCTTCACCTTGGCAGATCGGCCGACGCCATTATTGGTTGGCCACCTCCAGTCAATCGAGACGTGATCGCCGGAGACTGCGACAGTTCCGCTGCTCGGACCGGAGGTTCTGGCCTCGACCTGGACGACATGGGAGCGAGTGGCGAACGCTCAGTGCCCGTTCGCGCACAAACTCAATGATGGCGTCGTCAGGAGGGTCCGTGGACGAGACCGACGAGCAGCTGGTTGCATGGGCAGTCGCCGGTGACCAGAACGCATTTGTCGAGCTCTTTTGGCGCCACGGACAGGCCGTGCACGCGTACCTCTCCCGCAGAGCCGGCCGACAGGATGCCGATGATCTTCTGAGCGAAGTCTGGCTGCGTGCATTTCGGGCTCGATCGACGTGGTCGGGCCCGCGGGTGTTGCCATGGCTCTATGGGATCGCCCACAACGTGCTGCGAGCGCACTGGCGCCAGCGGCCTCAACCGGTGGTGCCTCCGGCACCGCCCGACGACCCGTGGGCCGAGATCGACGCCGGGCTGGATGCGTCGGCGCAACGGGAGATCCTCCGTCGAGCCCTGGCGGTGCTCTCCGAGAATGACCGCGAAGTGCTCCTGCTCGTCGTCTGGGAGCAGCTCAGCCCTTCCGAAGCAGCGGCAGTGCTCGGCATCCCGCAGGGCACTGCCCGGAGCCGACTACACCGCGCTTTCTCGATACTGCGAGTCGAGGGGACGAAGCCACCGATTGCCTGTTCCCAGAAGGAGGCGTGAAATGGACGTAATCGAGGCACTCGAAGAGCTTGGCCGTGTCGAGCCGCCGGGCACGGAGGTGCTCACTCGAACGGCTGACGACCTCAGGATGGCAGCCGGAGAGCCGGCTCCGGTTCGGAGACTGGCACCCGCCAACGAGCGTTCCCTTGGACGCCGACTCAGCATTGTCGGCAGTGCCATCCTCGCTGGTGCGGCTGCCGCGGCGATCGCCGCGCTGGTGCTCTCTATCCCAGGGTCGCCGATCCGCCCCCGGCCGGCCGCTGCTGCGGTGCTAGCGCAGGCTGCGACGGCTGCAGCATCCCAGCCCCAGCTACCACCGCTCGCCTCGGGCCAGTACTACTACGAGGAGCGGATCAGCTCCGGCCCGTGCCTGACGACCACGCATCCGGCCTCACCGCCGCCGGTTACCTACGTCAGCTCCGAAGCGCTCCAAACCTGGACCACCACGGACGGGTCGGGCGAGTCGAAGTCCAGCCCGACGCCGGCGGCGCACTTCTTGACCCTGCAAGAGCGAACCGCCGCCAGTGGGACGCCTCCGCTCGGATGCGCCACAACGAGCGCTGCCACGGTCCCGGCAAACTTCGGCGACGCCAGCGTCCTGGCTCTCCCGACTGATCCTCGGACGCTCGGCGCTCTTTTCGCCGAAGGACGGGTCAGCGACGCCGGGCAGGTCGCGGCCTCCGCCCCGGCCTGTCCATCCCCCCGCAATCCCAACAAGCCCCAGGCGAACCCGTGCAGCGTCGCATCACAGTTCAACGTAGCGGTCAATCTGCTCTCATTCCCGACTGCGCCCGAACGCCTCGGTGGCGAACTGTTCAGGATCCTGGAGAAGCTGCCAGGCGTCAAGATCATCGGAAACCAGACTGACGCGCTCGGGCGCCCAGGAACGGCAATCGAGGATCCGTCGAGCGGCATCATCTTCGTCCTCAACCCCACCACCGGCACCCTGCTCGAGTCGGAGAAATTGGCAATCACCTCGAGTGAGGGAGTCCCAGTCGGTTCTACGTTGAGCACTATGACCTACGGCCCCGTCTCGGTGGTCTCAGGCCTTGGTGCTCTCCCGAGCTGACACCTACCGTTACCCATTCGTTTTGGGCAAGTGACTGTGGTCACCTCCTTGTAGTTCAGAAGAGACGTGAAGTGGGCGGCCGTGACGGGGCTGTTCCTCGGGTGGATCAGCTGGCCGGCGGTTGCGACTGGGACGCTTGTTGCCTTCGCCGGAGCAGCGCTGTTCGTGACCGTCCGCCAGGTCGCCGTCCCGGGGTGCCGCCGGGCGGTGCTGGCGATGGCGCCGTTCATGGCGGCCGGCGCGCTCGCCGCCATCTTGGTGGTCCGATAGGCGTGAGGACGGCCCCGACCGGGCAGTCAGCGGGCGGCCTCGCCGACCAGATCGGCGAGAGCGAGGTTCGCCGCCAGCTTGGCCAGCCGTCGGGCGCGAGATGGGCGCAGTTCCACGACACCGACGCCTGCCCATCGGAGCCGGTCGAGGATCGCCGCCAGCTCATGGCGGTTCGCCGAGAGGCGGGCGTAGCCGTCGACGACCACCAGATCGAAGTGGCGGGGCGCGTCGGCGAGGAGTCGGGCGAGGCCCGGTCCGGGGCTGACCCCGTCGGGCGACTGGTCGACGTAGGTAGCGGCGTGGCGCCAGCCGGGCTGGCGGGCCACCTGGGCAGTGAGCCCCGCGATCTGGCGCTCCAGCCGGCGCCCCCCTACGTGACCAGCGATCTCGTGGGCGTAGATGGCGACTCGCCACATGGCGGCTCCTTCCTCGTGCAGCGCGTTCGAGCATGAGACCTCGACGGGGCCGGGGAAGCAAGGCGCGGACAAGATGACCATCGAGTGGCCGACCGAGGCACAGCGTGAAGGAACGTATGCCTCAGATGCAGGCTGGCGCGGGTGGCAGCCCTTCGGATGGCAGCGGAGAGAGCAGCCATCCCGCAGCACGGTAGAGCAGATAACCGATCCCCACAGCGAACAGCGCGGGAATGAAAATGGTCACAAGTACCCCTTGTGCCATACCACCTCCGACGACACCGCCAAGGGCAGCGAGCCCTGAGGTGAGTCCGGCGGCGCTGTACCCGGCGATCCCCATGGCGCCGACGGTGTGGACGGCCACGCCGACGCCGACCGCAGCCCCGCCGATGGCGCCGTAGCGACCGACGCGCCGCGCCTGGCGCTCTTCGGCCGGCAACATCTCCTTGTCGCGAAGGGCGATGCACATCGTTCCGCCCGCCATGAGCCCAGAGAGTCCACCGAGGACCACGATGCCACCGACGACGGTCCCGCCGACGGCCGCGAGCCCAGACATGAGGTTGGGCCCGCTCCTGATGGCGGCCCCGCCCAGGGTCGTGACCACGCCGACCCCGAGGGAGGGCACGACTGCACCCACCCCGACGACGCTCGCTCCGAACGCGGCCGCTTCGACCTGGGCGCTGCTGTGCTCGCCCGCCACGCACCACGTCGCAAAGTGCTCGCAATTGTTGGAGAACAGGTCGTAGCCGGACTGATCGAGCATCGATCGTGCCCGCTCGGCAGCCTGCCCAGCGTCGAAGCGAGTGCCATAGGCCTGGACTCGCACGGTGGCATCACCAGCGAAGTCCTCGATGCGCGCCCAGCGGATAGATGCGTCGCTCTTGGTGCCGTCAGCGGACGAGAAGTGGATGACCCAGCTGTCGCCCATGTCGACACCATGATGGGTGTACAAACCCCGCTCGACGTAGATGTGATCACCGAATGCCATCGCCTCTAACCTTTCACTGAGTGAACTTGACCGTTCATTCGACGGCCGCTGCGGACTAGGGTAGCCGTCGAGATACGCTCTACCCTGCACAATAAGACGGATTGGCGCAGAACGCGAGTTACGAGGCCAGGCAATGGGACTACAAGATAACGCCGGGTTGAGTGAGGGTACTGAGCGGGTCACCACCGGCGACCTGCTGGCGGCCGTCGACGACACGGCGGTGACGGCGCGCACCCTCGAGTTCTGGCGACACCAGGGCCTGCTGCCGAAGGCGCAGCGCACTGGTCAGCACGGAAAGCGTCCGGAATGGACCTACCCGGCCGAAGCCCGCGATCAGCTCGGCGCCCTCCTCCAGCTCAGGACCAAGACGAAAGACCCCGACCTGGCGCGTGTCGGTCTGTTCTTCGAGGGCTTTCCGATCGAAACCCGGCTCGTGCGCGCCTCCATCGTCGCCGTCTTGGAGACTGCGCTGGCGTCCATGGTCAAGGAGGTGGACAAGCACCGGAGCCCAGGTGCCGCCGGTGACGAGGCGAACTGGGAAGCCCTCGAACAGATCGCCCGGGTGCTCGCGGGGAAGCGAGGGGCGAATGCACCCCCGCGCTATGGCCGGCAACGCCGCGAGGATCGCGAGCGCGCCATGGCCCTCGCCATCGGTCTCGTCCTCGGTGACGAGGGAAGCACGGCACGCCTGGAGCAAGATGCGCCCCACGTCGAGCGGATGATCGGTCTCGACCGGGGGCGACGGCCCCGAGGTGGCCTCCCGCCGTGGCTCGACGGACCAGCCGGCGAGGGCCTCGAAGCCTTCTCACACTATGGGAGCCTTCCAGCACTCATCGAGACCATGAGAACGGCGACCGACGACGAGCTGACGGCCAGTCGCACTCTGGCCCGGATCATGCTCGATGGGATCACGGCGTTCACTCGCATCGCCGACTCGGTCGCCAGGTCCGACAACGCCTCTGGATTCGGTGCCATCGCGATGTTTCGTGGCGAGCCCATGGCGGCCGTGTGGCTGCTCGCCTTCGTCATCGCCGCCGGGCGATCCAGCACGCTCAACGAGGGGCTGCGAGCTGCAGTCGATTCCCTCAGCCAGCACGTGCTTCCCGTCGATGCACGCGCTCGGGAGCTGGCAGCACTCGACCAAGGCGAGCTGCAAAACCGGCTTCCCGAGCTCGAGCGGTTTCCCTTCGTCGAACAGGTGCGGATCAAACGTCTCATCGCGCAGCATCGCAGCGAGGCGATCCAGCAGCCGACGGTTCCGATCACGCCGGCTGGGTAGCGCCGAGGTAGCTGTCGGTTCCCCAGGAGGCGCCGATCCTTGACGGGAACGGCTCGACACGCACATCGGCGCCGGTGTGTGGCGCGTCGACCATGACGCTCTGGCCATCCTGGATGCCGATGTAGATCCCGACGTGCGACACGTCAGTGGGACCGCTCCCGAAGAAGACGAGGTCGCCGGGCTGAAGCGGCGCGTTCGCCGGTATGAGCGGCCCCGCGTCGTACTGCTCTTGCGCGGTGCGGGGCAGGGCGACTCCGGCGACACGGTAGGCGGCCTGGGTGAGCCCGGAGCAGTCGAAGCCGACGCCCGGGGTCTCGCCGCCCCAGATGTACGGCGTGCCGACCTGGGCGAGCGCCCAGTCGAGCGCGATCCCCCCCGCCGTCCCCGCCGCGACGGTCTGGGCCTGGCTCTGGCCGTAGGACTGGGCGAGGGAGAGGACCTCGGTCACGTACCAGGACGCATGGTTATAGGCGAACACTGCCGCACTGATGTCGGCACCGTTGGCCGCGCCGTCGGCGCACAGCATGCGGGCCGCCGCGTACACCGCGTCGGTCGGGTCGTACGGGCTCGGCGGGCTGGCCCCGCCGGGCGGGACCGGAGTGTCATACGCGGCAAACGTCGGGCCGAGCATCTGCATGGGCCCCATCGCCCCGGCAGCATTTTGGCCAGCCGAAACGCCAGGCAGGGTGGAGGTGCCGTTGTCGGACTCGACGGTGCCGATGGCGGCCAGCACCGTCCACGGAAGCCCCGGGCAGGTGACGGCGGCCTGTTGGTAGAGGGCGAGCATGGCCGGCGGGATGGCGGCGGTGCCCGCCGCCGAGGGAGCCGTGCCCCCGCCGCCGAGGAGCGACGCGATCCCTGCCCCCGCCCCCGCTGCGAGGAGCGCGACGAGGAGGACGAGCCCGGCTGCTGCGGCGGCGAGCTTGGTGGCGGGCCCGGAGGTGGCGCTGTCGTCGAAGGCGATGCTCACGCTCGGGGTAGCGGGGCGTTGGCAAGCTGGGCGAGGCGGAGCCTGACGCCGCCGGTCGAGGCCGGGAGCCAGATGGCAGCGTCGGGGGCGGTGCCGGGCGAGCGTGCGGCGGTGGCAACCGGGACGCCGGGGTGGGTGAGCACCCGGCGGGCGTCACGCTCTCGGCGCGGGCTTCCGAAGCTGAAGAGGACCCAGTTCG
>JAJZJY010000293.1 GCA_021809885.1 Actinomycetes bacterium | reverse complement strand
CACGAACATCGCCCCCGAGCGGGCCCTCTCGAGCTGGCGGCCGGGGATGACCGACCGCGACGTGCAAGCCGAGATGGTCCGCCACCTCGAGCTCGCCGGGGCGGAGGCCGTGGTGGCTCTCGTCGCCGGCGATGGTCGCCTCGCGGGCTACCGCCACCCCCTCGCGCTCGGGCAGCCCGCCTTCGAGCGCATGATGGCGGTCGTCGTCTCGCGCCGGGGCGGACTCAACGTGGCCGCCACACGCTTCGTTGCCACGGCGGCCGCCTCGGACGAGCTCGCCGAGCGCTTCGCCGGCGTCCGGCATGTCGAAGCCGCGGTGCTCGAGGCCTGCGCCCGGGGGCTGAGCTACGGGGAGGCGACCCTGCGTCTCGTCGAGGCCTATGGCGAGATCGGCCATCCCGAGGCATGGCGCGAGCACTGGCAGGGCGGCCCCATCGGCTACGGGACACGGGAGTTCGAGCTCGCCCCAGGGTGGGAGGGAAGCCCCTTCTTCTCGGCGCCCGTGATGCCGGGGCACGCGCTTGCGTGGAACCCGAGCCTGTCGGGCGGGGCCAAGGTGGAGGACACCTTCCTCGTGGGCGACTCCGGCCTCGAGTGCGTGAGCGCGCCGGTGGACTGGCCGACCGAGAAGGCAGATGGCTTCTCGGAGGAACGGGCAGCCGTGCTCGTCGTGGCCGGGGAGCGCCGGTGAACGCCGCCGGCGGGCTCGAGCCGGCCTCCGGGCTGCTCGAGAGCCGCTCTCCCGCGCGCCCCTCGCAGGTGCTGGCGAGCTTCCCCGAGACCTCCGCGGGCGAGGTGCGGGCCGCTGTCGCTGCGGCCCGGCGGGCGCAGGCCGAGTGGGCGGGTCTCCCGGCGACCGAGCGGGCCGAGCGCCTGAGTCGTGCTGCCGCAGCGGTCCAGCAGGCCGCGGGCGAGCTCGTCGAGCTCGGGATCGTCGAGGTCGGCAAACCCCGTGGGGAGATGGCAGGTGAGGTGCAGCGGGGAGTGGCGATCTTGGGTTACTACGCCGGGGCGGCCCTCGACCCCGACGGCGACTCGCTGCCCTCCCCCGACGGCCGGAGCCTGCTGTGGAGCCGCCGCGTCCCCGTAGGAGTGGCCGGGCTGATAACTCCCTGGAACTTCCCCGTGGCGATCCCGCTCTGGAAGCTCTCGCCGGCGCTCGCGTACGGCAACGTAGCGGTGTGGAAGCCGGCGCCAGCGGCGACGGCAGTCGCCCGCCGGCTCGAGGAGATCCTCCACGACGTCCTCGGCGCCGGGGTCCTCCAGATGCTCCCGGGCGACGCTGAAACCGGGACCGCTCTCGTAGAAGAGGCGGACCTCGTCTCGTTCACCGGCTCGAGCAGGGTCGGCGGCTCGATCGTCTCAGCAGGGGCTGCTCGGCGCATCCCCGTCCAGGCGGAGATGGGGGGCCAGAACGCCTCGATCGTGCTCCCCGACGCCGACCTCGAGCGGGCAGCGAGCATGGTTGCCGCCTCGGCCATGGGCTATGCCGGCCAGAAGTGCACCGCGACCTCGCGGGTGATCGTCGTCGACGGCAGCGAGGGCTTCGTCGAGGCCCTCGTCGAGGCGGTCCTTGCGCTCGAGGTCGGCGATCCGGGCGATCCGGCGACGGCGGTGGGGCCGGTCATCTCGAGCTCGGCCCTCTCGGGAGCGCTCGACGCCGTGGAGCAGGCGCGCCGGTCGGGCGCGAGGGTGCTCGTCGGCGGGCGCCAGTCGCGCGAGGAGGGCTACTTCATGGAGCCGACGCTCGTCGGCGAGGTGGAGCCCGGCTCCCATCTCTGCCAGGAGGAGGTCTTCGCACCCGTCGCGACGGTGTTGCGCGCCCGTCACCTGGAGGAGGCCATCGAGATCGCGAACGGCGTCCGTTACGGCCTCGTGTCGTCGCTGTACACCTCCGACCTCGACGCCGCCATGGCGGCGTCCCGCCGGCTCGACACCGGGCTCGTCCGGGTCAACGCTCCCACCTCGGGCGTCGACTTCTTCGCGCCGTTCGGGGGGACCGGTGCGTCCGGCTACGGGTTGAAGGAGCAGGGCAAGGAGGCAGTGCACTTCTACACCAAGACCAAGACCTTCACCTTCTCCCCCTCGGGCAGGGGCCGGTGACCCCGCCCGCGCTCCCCGTGGAGGTCGCCTATCCGGGCCAGGCGGCACTAGGCGAGGGACCGCTCTGGGACGGCGATGCCGGAGTGCTCCGGTGGGTCGACATCAACGGGCAGATGCTGCACGAGCTCGACCCAGCATCGGGCGAGGATCACTCCCTCTTGCTCGCCCGCCCCGTGACCGCGGTCGCGTTGTCAGCCTCCGGCCCGCTGCTCTTGGCGCTCTCGGACCGCCTCGCCCGCCTCGCGCCGGGGGAGGTCGCTCCGAGCGACCTCGGCAGCTTCCGCGTGGACGGGGCCAAGGTCCGCTTCAACGACGGCAAGGTCGACCCGTGGGGTGGCTTCCAGGTGGGCACGATGCACCACGGGGGCGTCGAGGCCTGCGGCAGCCTCTACCGCCTCGCGCCGGACCTCTCGGTCGCCGAGCGGATCCCGGCGGTGACGTGTTCCAACGGACTGGACTGGAGCGACGACCGCTCGTCGTTCTTCCACGTCGACTCGGTGCTCGGTCGGGTCGACCGCTACTCGACCGACCCGGGCAGCGGGGAGATGACCGGGCGGGCCGGTTCCCTCGCCGTCGAGCCGCCCGGCATCCCCGACGGCATGTCGCTCGACGCCGACGGCTGCCTGTGGGTGGCCATGTGGGGTGGTGGCGAGGTCCGCAGGCTGACCCCGGGGGGAGCGGTGGATCGGATCGTGAAGCTCCCGGTCTCCCAGGTGACGAGCGTGGCCTTCGGCGGCGCGGCACTCGACGATCTCTACATCACGACGGCTCGCGACGGCCTCTCCGAAGCCCAGCTCGCCGAGGAGCCGCATGCAGGAGACGTGTTTTGGTGTAGGCCCGGCACGAGCGGGCGCCCGACCAACCGCTTCGGCGGTGAGCTGTGAGCATGAGTGATCGGATGAGCGGCGCGATCAGCTTCGAAAGAGTCAGCAAGAGGTACAACGACCGTACCGAAGCAGTCTCCAGCCTCGACCTCGAGGTGGCCGACGGCGAGTTCACCGTGCTCGTCGGGCCGTCGGGATGCGGCAAGACGACCGCGCTCAGAATGGTGGCGGGACTCGAGGAGATCACCTCGGGGGTGCTCCGCATCGGCGGCCGGGTCGTCAACCGCGTGACGGTGAAGGACCGCAACGTCGCGATGGTGTTCCAGAACTACGCGCTCTACCCGCACATGACGGTCGCCGAGAACATCGGGTTCGCCCTCAAGGTGCAGCGAGTCCCCCGCCAGGAGATCCAACGCCGCGTCGCCGAGGCAGCGAAGGTCCTCGGGATCGCCGAATATCTCGGCCAGCGCCCGAAGCAGCTCTCGGGTGGCCAGCGGCAGCGGGTGGCGATGGGAAGGGCGATCGTTCGGGCACCTCAGGTCTTCCTCATGGACGAGCCCTTGTCCAACCTCGACGCCAAGCTCAGGGTGCAGATGCGCGGGGAGGTCCTGAAGGTCCAGCGCCGCCTCGGGGTCGGTACCCTCTACGTCACCCACGACCAGGTCGAGGCGATGACGATGGGCGACCGCGTGGCGGTGATGGACCACGGCGTCCTCCAGCAGTACGCACCACCTCGGGAGCTCTACGACGCGCCGGCAAATGTCTTCGTGGCGGGCTTCATCGGCTCGCCGCCGATGAACCTCTACGAGGCGACCCTTGCCCGCGACGCCTCGGGCCCGCTACTGCTCATCGGCCAGCAGGCGCTCGCGCTCGACGGTAACGAGCTGAAGCGGCGCCCCCTTCTCGACGGCTACTTCGGCCGGCAGGTCGTCGTCGGCATCCGGCCCGAGGACCTCTCGGTGGCCGCCGCCGACGACGGCGCCTCCGTACTGCAGGTCGACGTGGAGCTCGTGGAGGGTCTCGGTTGCGAGATCCTGGTGCACTTCTCCGTCGACGCCGGTGCGCCGCCCTCGCCCGCCGGCGACGCCCCCGAGCTGCTCGACGGCCTGCCGGTCTGCGAGGAGATCCGTACGAGATCCACCGGGACTGCCAAGCTGCCTCCCTACGTCGTCGTCCGCCAGGGGGACCGCCTCGCGCTCCGGGCGGACGTCTCGAGGCTCCACTTCTTCGACCCGGCCTCGGGCCGGTCGCTGCGAGGAGCCTGAGCCGTTCCAATCGAGTGGAGCGGCATGGGATCCGCGGGCCAAGCGGCGGCCGCCCTCTGGGCCAAGGTCGGTGGTGGCGGCTTGGTTCTCAGTGACTCGTGTCGGTGGCGGCGACGAACGAGCGGAGCGTGCCGGCGACCAGCTCTGGCGTTTCGATGGGCAGGAAGTGGCGAACCGTGACCGGTCGTCACCTCACCTCGGCCGATAGACGTCGCATCGGTGGTCGATGCGGACCACGTTGATCGACTTCTCAACTTCGTCCAGTTCGTAGACGATGCTGTAGGCGCCGCGGCGAGCAGACCACAGGCCGGCCGGTTCGTGCTCCAGCGGGTGGCCGACCCGGCGGGGTGCTTCGGTCAGTGGACCGACCATGAACTCGACGATGGCAGTGGCGACCTTGGACGGCAGCCGGTCGAGTGAGCGCTCGGCCGAAGCAGCGAGGACTAGCCGCCAAGCCTCGGTCGTCAACGGGCGAGGTGCTTGGCTCGCAGCGTTTCGGCGTCGACGACATGGCCTTCCGAGATCTCCTTGCGGGCCTCGCCGATCTCCCTCAACGCCTGGGGATCTGACAGCAGGTCGAGCGTGTCCTCTAGTGCTTCAAGATCGTCGGGGCTCACCAAGATGGCGGCAGGCCGGCCGTTGCGCGTCAGGACGACACGGTCGTGTTGGTGCTCGACCCGGTCGACGACCTCGGAGAGGTGAGCCTTGATGTGGGCGAGCGACAGCGTCTCAGTCATGACCTGTATTCTAGTCACAGCTCTTCGGGCCCAGCGGAGGGTCGCAGCGGTTCACCGCCCCGGTGCCTCGCGCACTCGGGCGGCGAGGTCGACTAGGACGAGAGGGTCGCCCGGGCCTCCCGGGCGCCGTAGAAGACGAGGACGTAGGCCGCCGCCGGGTCGGCCCACCACCAGCCGAGCCCGGCGTTGAGGGCCAGCCCGGCGAGCACGGCCGTCGCGAGGATGCCGTCGACGGTCGTGACCCGGCCCTCGGTCAACAGCACCGGGTTGTCGAGTGCCCGACCGGCGACCGCCTTCCCGCGGGCCAGGCTGAACATCACCAAGGCCGTCACGGCCGTCCAGCCGATCCCTAGGTAGCTCGGTGCCGGTTGGTCCCCGGCGGCCAAGAGGACGGAGCTCTGCACGGCGAGATAGGCGGCGAGGGCAACGAAGGCCCAGCCGATCAGCCTGAGGGCACGTCGCCGTCGTTGCTCGTGGGCGTCCGCCAGCTCCCACAACACGACTGTCGACGCTCCGATCTCGATGAGGCTGTCGAGGCCGAACCCGCCCAGCGCCACGGACCCCGCCCTCACGGCGGCGACGCCGAGGACGCCGAGGCCGGCAACGTTCCAGGCGAGGGTGGCGACCTCCAGCCGCCGTCCCCGCCTCAGAGCATCGGCGGTCGCGTCCATGCTGCTCCCAGCACGTGGTGGTCGAGGAAGGCCGTGACCGTCTCGTACCAGATCTTGACGTTGCCGGGCTTGGCGATCCAGTGGCCCTCGTCGGGGAAGTAGAGGAGCTTTGCGTCGGCGCGGACGGGGCGGGGCGGCCCGTCGACGTGGTTGCGCAGTGCGTAGGTGTACCGGCCGTCGGCCGACGGGCACAGGTCGGTGTAGGCACCACTGCGGGTGAGGCGGGTCACCTCGCCCGTGCCGAGATCGACGCGCCAGGCGGGGCTGTGACCGGCGTCGTCGGCGGTGGAGTAGACCGCCGACCCGTCCCGTGCGGCGGCGGGAGCCATGGGCCACAGCGGGAAGTCGGGTAGTACTGTAGGTCCCGCCGATCATCGCTCTGCGCGTCGAGGAGTGTGAGGGTGACCGCCGGCGCTCGCTCCTTGGACTCGGCCCGGCTGTCGACGAACACCACCCAACGGCCGTCGGGGCTCACCGCCGGCTCGCCGTAGTCACGCTGGGAGGCGGGGTCGTCGTCGGCGGCGGCGATCGG
>JAJZJY010000292.1 GCA_021809885.1 Actinomycetes bacterium | reverse complement strand
GCTCCGGCGCTACATCGAGGCGAAGTTCGCAGAAGAGGGCGCCCGGGCAGACGTGAGGGTGCTGCGCGAGACCCCACCGGCGGGCGAGGAAGCACAGGTGACGGTTCCGGGGGTTTCCGTCCACCCGTTCCGATCGAATCCGTCCACCCGTTCCGGAGTTTTCGTCCACCCCCAGGAGGGTGACCGGGTAGCGCTGGCCTGACGCGACGGGGGGCACGGCAAGCTGCCTCGAACAGTCCGCTCAGACTTTCGAGGAGGCGCCGTGCCCCGGCCCCACACTGCCATGCGCAAGATCAGAGATGTGCTCCGCTTGAGCCTCGGCGAGCAGCTCAGCCAACGTCGGGTGGCCGCCGCGTCGGGGCTGCCCCGCACGACGGTCAAGGACTACCTACAGCGAGCCGGTGCGGCTGGCCTCAAGTGGCCGTTGCCCGCCGACATGGACGACGCTGCGCTTGAGGCCCTGCTGTTCGCCTCCTCGGCGGCCTCGCCGCCGTGCCGGCCGCTGCCGGAGTGGGACAAGGTGCACAAGGAGCTTCGAAGGCCACATGTCACCTTGATGTTGGTGTGGCTCGAGTACAAAGAGACCCACCCCGACGGCTACGCGTACAGCCAGTTCGCCGAGCGCTACCGGCGCTGGCGCCGCCAGACCGACGCGGTCATGCACCACGAGCACAAGGCGGGCGAGAAGCTCTTCGTCGACTTCCCCGGCGAGACCATCCCCATCTACGATGAGAAGACCGCCGAGGTCGCCATGCGCGCCGAGCTGTTCGTGGCGGTGCTCGGGGCGTCGTCGTATGTCTACGCCGAGGCGGTGGCCTCCCAGAAGCTGGTGCACTGGGTCGCCGCCCACGTGCACGCCTTCGAGCACCTGGGGGGCTGCCCGGCGATCGTGGTGCCCGACAACCTGCGCAGCGCGGTCACCAAGGCGCACCGCTACGAGCCGGACGTCAACGCCACCTTCGCCGAGATGGCAGCGCATTATGGCGTGGCGGTCATGCCGGCGAGGGCGTATAGGCCCCGTGACAAGGCCAAGGCCGAAGGTGGCGTCTTGTTGGTGGAGCGATGGGTCATCGCCCGCCTGCGCAACCGCAGGTTCTGCTCGCTAGGCGAGCTCAACGAGGCGATCGCAGACCTGACGGCCTGGCTCAACGACAGGCCGTTCAAGCGCTTGGAGGGGTCGCGCCGGTCGCTGTTCGAGGAGCTGGACCGCCCGGCGCTGCGGCCCCTTCCCCCCGAGCGCTACGAGTTCGCCACCTGGAGAGACGCCCGCTTGGGCCTCGACTACCACGTCGAGGTCCGCTCCGAGCGCCACTACTACTCCGCTCCCTACCGCTTGATCGGCGAGGCCCTGCGGGTCCGGCTCTCGGCCGCCACCGTGGAGGTCTTCCACAAGGGGCGCCGGGTCGCCTCGCATGTGCGGGCCTACAAGCCGGGGTGGAGCACCGAAGCGGCGCACATGCCCGAGTCCCATCGCCGCCACGCGGAGTGGACGCCTGCTCGCATCCTCTCCTGGGCGGCCAAGACCGGCCCGGCCACCGCAGCCTTGGCCGGCGAGATCATGGCGCGCCGGCCCCATCCCGAGCAGGGCTTCCGCTCCTGTCTCGGCATCATCCGCCTTGGCGACCGCTACGGGGCGGAGCGCTTGGAAGCAGCCTGCGCCCGCGCCGGTCACGCCGGCTCCTACTCCTACCGCTCCGTGCAATCGATCTTGCGCAACGGCCTGGACGCCAAGCCGCTGCCGGGGAGCGAGCCGGGGCGAGCCGGACCCGACCACGAGAACCTCCGTGGCCCGGGCTACTACCAATGAAAGGAAAGCCATGCTCACCAACCCCACCGTCGAGGGCCTGAGGGCCCTGCGATGCGAGACGATGGCCGCCGGCCTGATCGAGCAGGCCGCCTCGCCCGCCTACCTGGAGCTGAGCTTCGAGGAGCGCCTCGGGCTCTTGGTCGACAAGGAGCTGGCCGAGAGGGACAACCGCCGCCAGGCCCGCTTGCTCAAATCGGCCAAGCTGCGCACCGACGCGGTCATCGAGGACATCCAGTTCTCCTCGGCGCGAGGCATCGAGCGCGCGGCGGTGCTTGAGCTGGCCGGCTGTGCCTGGGTGCGGGCGCACCATATGGTCGCGGTCGTCGGGCCCACCGGGGTCGGCAAGACCTACCTCGCCTGCGCGCTGGCCGACGCGGCGGTCCGCCAGGGCCACTCCGCTTTGTACCTGCGCGGCCCGCGGATGCTAGAGGAGCTGTCCATCGCCAGGGTCGACGGGCGCTTCGCCCGCCTCATGGCGGCCTGGGCGCGCATCGAGGTCCTCGTCATCGACGACTTCCTCCTGCGGCCGCTGTCTGTCGACCAGGGCGCCGACGTGCTCGAAGTCATCGAGGACCGGGCCGGGCTGCGATCGACCATCGTCACCTCCCAGCTGCCCATCGCCAACTGGCACGAGGCGATCAGCGAGGCGACCATCGCCGACTCGCTCATGGACCGGCTGTGCTGGCACCTTCGCCGCATCGAGCTTCACGGCGAGTCGATGCGCCGGCGCAAGAGCACCGAGGCTGGCAGCCCCGTCGAGGAGGAGCCCGCCGGGCCAGGCACGCCCAAAGCCAAGCGGGCGGGGCGGTGACCCGCCGCCCCGCCCTGGGCGAGGGGGCCCTTCGGGGCCCGTCGAGGCTGCGCCGGCCTTGCCCGCAGCGGGCCGTGGTCCTCGCCGCCAGGCACAACACGGCCCTCGGCACCACCACACCCCCGGGCCCGGGCGGCCGGGGCCGTCACACCCTCTGCACCAGGGCTTCGCAGCCCGGCGACCAACAAGCCTGCCCTGTCCGAACATGGCCAACCCGTATGGGCACCCATACACCATGAGCCATCGACAGCAACGCCGTCAGCACTACCTCTCGCCGGCCACGGGGCCCGATACCAAGCAGGTCAGCGACCACGCAGTCGAGGCCCCGGCTGAACTGCGGGCCCCTGGCGGGCCAGACGACGCCAGGGTCATCTTGCACCTCCTCGCCGGCCCTGGGGCCGCCCCGGCCGCTGCCGAGCCCACCAAGGCGGCCCAGGCGGCCCGGGGAGGCGTCATGGCCGGCCTGGGCCCCCTCGCCGACCGGCGAGCAACCGTGGGCCGGCCGGCCACGAGCGGCCCATTGTCCCGGGAGGTCGTCCTCCCACCCACCACCGGGCGCGAACCCCGTCGTGTCACGATAGCGTCACGATGACTTGCCCCACCTGCGGCCAACCCTTCGAGCCCACCGGCCGCCGGAGGTACTGCTCAGATGCCTGTCGGGCCGCCGCGTACAGACGGCGTCGTGACGCGGCCAAACCTGTCCTCGCCGTGCCCAAGGCCCAGCCCCGCCGGCCGATCACCGTCTATGACATTGGCCCGCAGGATTTGCGTCGTCCGCGAGAATGTTGTGGCGCAGGATTGCTGAGCGGCCGCGAGACGCTGATGGAGCAAACCCTTCAGGCGGCTGCCGCGTAGGCGGCGGGGAACTCCCGGTCGTGCACGGCCAAGGCGGCGCTCATGACGCGCTGGCCGTAGGCGGTGACCCGGTAGCGGCGTCGTCGGGGGATCTTCGCGACGAGGCCGTGACCGCGCAGCTTGACGATGAGCCTGCTCGTGCGCTGGCATCGCCGGAGGGTCTCACGCTCGTCGGCCGGCGGGCGCAGATGCAGCCTTCGGGTGACCTCCTTGTTGGAGAAGCCGCAGATCGCGTGCTCTCCGGCCAACACGGCCCGGAACAGCGCGAGGTCGTCGCGGTTGATCGGGTTCAAGCGGGGGTGTCTCTTCCCCCGGTTCCTGATGGGCCGGGTGTGCCGGTCCAGCACGGCTGAGCCGTGGCGGTTGGAAGGAGCGGCCGCAAGCGCGTCGAGGTAGCGCTCGTTGGCCGCACGCCCGACCTGGTAGTAGCGGTGAAGGTTCGCCACTCCCTTTCGCATCGGACGCCACACGCGTCGCCCCTCGATGACTCGGAGCACGCGGAACTGGGTGGGGTCGTTGATGGTCACCTCCACCCGGAGCACGTTGGCCTTGTCGTAGCACTTGATGGAGTTACGGGCCATACGGTGCTTCACTCGCCACCCCTCGGGGCGGCGTCGGGCATCGCTCGTGACCTCGCAGGCGAGCTGGGAGGTGAGCTTTCTGCCCAAGAAGCGCAGGACGTCTTCGGCCGAGAACGCCGAGGACGCGTGCGCGATCAGGCCGGGGAGGACCTCTTCGAGGGCCCGGCGAGAGCTGAAGACCACGTCGGTCGCCACCTCTGCCTGGTCGGTCACCCACCAGTAGGGACCGACGCCTGCTCGGCAGAGCAGGGGCAAGTGGGGGTTCACCACCTTGGCGAGCGAGGCGAGGATCGTGTGCCACTTGCGGGAGGCGAGGCGCTCGGACAAGCGCTGGGCCAAGAAGAAGTTGGCGCACGTCACGATGGCGTTCAGGTAGCGGATGTGGGGGACCTTCCTTTTCGTGAGCGCTCGGGCAAGCACCTCCCTGCCGTTCACCCAGACCTGGATCTCGAAGGGGAACCAGCTCTGGAGCCGCACGTGGCAGAAGCCCAGCTCAGGGTGGACGAAGTAGAAGTAGAAGTGCAGGCACGGGCGCGGACGCCGGCGGACCTCGAGGCGATGGGTCTCCTTGTTCTTGTAGATGTCGAAGCTCACCGACGGCTCGACCGCGGCCAGCACGCAGACGAGGCCCTCTTCCACCCCGTCACGCTCGGCGATCCCTCGCGCGAGGTCCTCCTTGGAGGTCCCGGATCGCTTGGTGTGGGTCTTGGCCAGGTAGAGGTAGGGGCGGCCGGCGGCTTCGGCGGTCTGTTGGGCGTGGGCCTTGATCTTCCCGGTCATCGTGGTGACGTAGCGGGCGAAGTCCTTCAAGTACACGCCCTCGTGGTCCAAGAACCCCTTCATCCCCCCTGGCTGGTGGAGCCGGGTGAGGTGACCCTTGAAGACGAGCCGGTCGAAGCAGGTCAGCTTGCCGGCGATGCGATCTTGGTGGACGATCTCGAATGCGGACATGGTCCCGTCGCCTCCGGTGAGCGCTCGATACTCGTGACGAGAAGTTCACCCGAGGATCAGCCGACGGGGCCAGTCCGCATCCCAAGAGCACCGGCGCCGGTCTCTGTCGCCGTCCACGAGGGGCGCTGTGCGCCCCGGAGCAGCCGCACCCCCGGGGCATATCCCCCGCCTCATCCGGCCAGGGCAGTCCAGTCCGAAGGAGCAGCGCGCCGACTCCGCGTCAGCATCACCGACGAGCGGTGCGACTGAGCGACTTGACGGCCCAAAGACCCCCGCGACGGCCACCATGGAGCAAGAGGGGATGGCGCCTCCGTGTGCATCGCCGGGGCGACACTCCTCCTCATCCCGTTCTTCTGGCGCCAGCCCCTCTGGCGACCCCGTGGCCGCCTTGCTCGCGAGGCGAGGACCGTCGTATGGGTCTGCGAGTGCACGACGAGGGCTTTGGTTGCGGCCGAAGGCTGCGCTATGAGTGCGACGGTTGTGGTGCCAGGGCCGTTGGCCACCAGATCTGCGAGAACTGCAGGAGCTTCATGCGCCGGGTCGGCATCGGGGGCCCGTGCCCATTGACGCGATGACCCGGTCGCGATCGTGGAGCTCGTTGTTGAGCGACGGCGTGATCGCCGTGCCCTGAGCAACCTCCAAGCCCTGCCGCCCTCCGCCGACCTTCGGTCGGCTCCGGTTGCCCTGCCGCCCCTCCGGTCGCTGCGCTCCCTCCGGGTTGCCCTCGGACAACTGGGTCAGGTCCTCCGCAGCACCCCAACTGGCCCACCCGGTGGCACCGGCCCGGGAGTGGCTGCTGAGGAGATGAGGAGACAGGGCCATCACTTCGGAACGGCACCGAGAGGGACTGCCCCGCCGGCCCACTACAGCACCCAGCAGTATGGTGACCCATGGTCCGACGACCGCAACGAAGGAGGTGAGACCGAGGGGTTAGACCGCTGTGAGGCAAGCCCGCTACGCCCGTCCGTGACAGGTGGACGAAAACTCCGGAACGGGTGGACGGATACCCCGGAATAGTCACACAGGTCGACTATGGACTCCTCGGTCGGTGGAGGGACCCGGTCACCGAGCGCGTACGTCGGGTGTGGGCGTTCATCATGGTGCTCACCTGTTCGCGCATGCTGTTCGTGCGAC
>JAJZJY010000291.1 GCA_021809885.1 Actinomycetes bacterium | reverse complement strand
GTCGGCAGGCTCTTGGGTTTGCGGAACGCCGAGCGCGGCGCGCCCGGCCGCTCGGGAGGAGCCAGGTAGCCGAGGCAGCGGCACTCTGCTATGCGGTAGGTGCGCCGCTCCTGCTCGTGGACGGGATGGGCGCCGCTGTCGTCCCGGGCGTCGTCGGCGAGAAGTGTGCCGGCCACCCGCTCCGCCCAGCCAGGCTCGCGGTGCTCCGTGCCGTAGGTGACGTCGACGACCCGGAACAGGTACCGGCGGTCGGTGGTCTCGTCCACGGCCACGAGCAGCTCGCCGAGGAACAGATCCTCGTCGGGTGCGGCGCGAAAGGTGCCCTCGAGCACGTTCCTGCCGTAGAGGCGACCCCGGATGGTCCGGCCTGGTGAGCGGGGCGGGATGGCGTCGGGTCGCTCGCTCACGCTCGCTCCATCAGCCGGTGGCGGTCGGTGAAGGCACGGTCGCGGACCTCGGCGGCAACGCCGGCGCCGGCCAGGGCGGCGTCCACGTAGAGCCACGCTTCGTCGCGCACCCACCGGGGGCAGGCGGCCAGCCGGTCGGCGACGCTCAGCGGGTACGGGTAGCCGGGGAAGGCGGCGTCGTCACACAGCGCAGACAGGGCGCCGAGCGCCGCCGCCGGGTCGGCGTCGCCCGCCAGGTCGACGCGGAAGGCGAAGCGGGCGTCGGCGTCGAGCCTCGCCACGTAGACGGCGAGGCCGGGGCCGACATCGGGGCGCGTGGTGGCGACCTTCGCCCACCACAGGCTGCGCTCGCCGAGGCTGGCCTCTGCTTGGAGCTCGAGCGCTCCCACCAGTGGAACCCCGCCCCGCGCCAGGGAGGAGTGCTTGGTGACCCCGGCGAGCAGCACACCCCGGGACGCCGCCCGGGCGAGCAGCGCCGACACCCACGCCGAAGGTATCCGCCAATCAGGCTGCAGGTCCCCGTCCACGAGCACCATGCCGCCCGGCTCGCAGCCGTCCACGGCCGCCGACGTCGCCTGCCACTCGCCCCAATCCCGGAGCAGGTTGACGTCGACGGCCGCGTCCGGCGCGGTGGGGACCCCGGCGGACGCCAGCGTGGCGCGTCCCTCGCCCAGCCCCAGCAGGTGGGCGGCGAGCGCACCCTCGTCCTCGAGCACGCAGGACCCGTCGCGCCAGCGGACCGTGGCCGCCCGGGTCACGTACAGCTGGAGGCACCGCGCGTCGGCGACGAGGGCCTGGCCGCCGTCGACCGCCCACACGTCGGCCGGCGGAGCCGCCCGGTGCAGCGGCCGGAGCTCCAGTGTCGGCTCGAACACGAGGTCGCTGCCCGTCGGGTCGAGCAGCCCATTGCCGCCGGCGGTCAGCAGCTCTGCGAGACGCCGGGCGGCCCCGTCGAGGTCGGCCATCCCGGCAGCCTCGCACAAGGCCGTGACGGCCCGGGTGGATTGGGGGACAATGGGACCATGCCCCGGTCGATCTGGAGCGGCTCTGTCAGCTTCGGCCTCGTCAACGTGCCGGTGAAGCTCGTGACGGCGACGTCGTCGAAGGACGTTCGCTTCAACCAGCTCCACGCCACGGACATGGGACGCATCCAGCAGAAGCGGGTGTGCTCCCTCGACGGGGAGGAGGTCGACTACTCGGAGATAGCCAAGGGCTACGACCTGGGCGGCGGCAACTACGTCATGGTGGAGCCCGAGGAGCTGGCCGCCCTCGACCCGGAAGGGACGCGGTCGATCGACATCGAGGAGTTCGTCGACCTCGGCGACATCGACCCGCTGTACTTCGAGCACAGCTACTACCTCGTGCCCGACGAGCGCGCCGCCAAGCCGTACGCCCTGCTCGTGGAAGCCATGCAGCGGACCGGGAAGGTGGCGCTCGGCCGGTTCGTGCTGCGCACCAAGCAGTACTGGGTGACGTTGCGGGCTCGCGAAGGGGTGCTCGTGGCGGCCACGATGCTCTACGACGACGAGATCGTGAAGGTCGCCGACCTCGACGTGGCGACGACGGAGCGGACGGCGCCGAGCGAGCGCCAGCTGTCGATGGCAACGCAGCTCGTCGAGTCCCTGTCCAACGAGTTCGACCCGGCTCGCTACCGCGACGAGCACCGGGACAAGGTCCTCGCCCTCCTCGAGGCCAAGGCCGAAGGTCAGGTGCTCGCCGCGCCGGCGGAGCCGGCCGCCGCCGCTCCGGTCGTGGACCTCATGGCGGCCCTGGAGGCAAGCCTCGCAGCCGCCAAGGAGCGCGCCGGCGGCACGGCGGAGGTCCCGAGGGGCAGGCGGAGGGCCAGCGCGTGAGCACCGCCGTCGACGTCGGCGGCCGGACCCTGCAGCTGTCCAACCTCGACAAGGTGCTCTGGCCTGCAACGGGGTTCACCAAAGGCCAGATGATCGACTACTACGCCCGTATCGCGCCGGCCATGCTTCCCCACCTAACCGGCCGACCCATCACGCTGCGGCGCTGGCCCAACGGCGTGGATGCGCCGTCGTTCTTCGAGAAGAACTGCCCGTCGCACCGGCCGGCGTGGATGCGGACGGCGGCGCAGGGCGACGTGGAGTACTGCCTGCTGGAGGAGCCCGCCGACATCGTGTGGACAGCCAACCTGGCGGCGATCGAGCTGCACCCGGCACTGGCGTCGGCGCCGGACCTGGACCGGCCCGAGACCGTCGTGTTCGACCTCGACCCGGGTGCGCCGGCGGACGTCGTCACCTGCGCCCGGGTGGCCCTGCTCATCAGGGCGGTCCTCGACCGGCTGGACCTCGCCGGGTGGGTGAAGACCTCCGGGAGCAAGGGACTCCAGCTGTACGTCCCGGTCAACGCTCCCGTGGGCTACGAGGAGACGCGCTCGTTCGCGCTGGGTCTTGCCCGCCTGCTCGAGAAGGCGCACCCCGACCTGGTCGTGACCACCCAGGACCGCAGCGTCCGGCCCGGCAAGGTCCTCATCGACTGGAGCCAGAACCACCCGACCAAGACCACGGTCAGCGTGTACTCGCTTCGGGCGGGACCCGAGCCGGGCGTGTCCACCCCCGTGACCTGGGACGAGGTCGACGACGCTCTGGCGGACGGGGGCAGCGGACGGCTGCGGTTTTCTCCCGGAGCCGTCCTCGAGCGGGTGAAGGCGAAAGGTGATCTGATGGCGCCCGTGCTCGAGGTGCGACAGGAGGTACCCCGGCTTGGCTGACACCTGGGACGTGGTAGTGGTCGGTGGTGGTCCCCCGGGCGAGAACGCCGCCCAGTCCGCCATCGAGGGCAGTGCGCGCACGGCGGTCATCGTCGAGGAGGACCTGCTCGGCGGGGAGTGCTCCTACTGGGCCTGCATGCCGAGCAAGGCCCTGCTGCGCCCGCTCGAGGCCCTCGACGCCGTCCGGTCGCTCCGCGGCGTCTACGGCGGGCTGGACGTCGTGAGGGTCCTCGACCGGCGGGACGACTTCACGCACCACCACGACGACTCGTCGCAGGTCGACTGGGCCGGGAGCGAGGGCATCGACGTCGTGCGTGGCCACGGTCGCCTCGCCGGCGAGAGAACCGTCGAGGTGACCGTCGCCGGCGGCGGGCGGCGCACGCTCGCGGCGCGCCATGCCGTGGTCCTGGCGACGGGGTCGGAGGCGTCCATCCCCCCCGTCGCCGGCCTGAGCGAGGCCCGGCCCTGGACGTCGCGGGACGTGACCAACCTCGGGGAGATCCCTCGCCGGGTCCTCGTCGTCGGCGGCGGGGTGGTGGCATGTGAAGCCACCACCTGGCTCTGCGGCCTCGGTGCCGAGGAGGTCACCGTGGTCGAGGTCGGTGAGCGGCTCCTCCAACGCAACGAGCCTTTCGCCGGGGAGATCGTCGCCGACCACCTCCGCTCGAGGGGCGTGCGCGTGCTGACCGGAACCTCCCTGGAACGGGTCGACCGGCCGGGGACCGCCGACACCGGTGTCGGGAGGATCCACGGCGCGCCGGCCACCGTCACGCTGGCGGGCGGCGAGCAGGTCGAGGTCGACGAGATCGTCGTGGCCGCCGGACGCTCGCCGAGGACCGCAGACCTGGGGCTCGACAGCATCGGGCTCGACCTCGACAGGTCGCATGGCTACGTGCCCGTCGACGAGCACCTCACCGTTCCCGGCGTCCCGGGCGACTGGCTCTACGCCGTGGGCGACGTCAACGGGCGGGCGCTGCTCACCCACATGGGCAAGTACCAGGCCCGCATCGCCGGGGCGGTGATCGGTGCCCGGGCGGAGGGCTGGCCTCTGTCGGGGACCTCCAACCTCGACATGGCGGACGAGGCGGCGGTGCCGGCGGTCGTGTTCGGCGATCCCCAGGTGGCGTCGGTCGGCCTCACCGAGGCCCGGGCCCGGGAGCGGGGTGTCGATGTCATGACCGTGGAGTACGACCTCGGAGCCGTCGCCGGGGCGGCGCTGGCACGGGACGGCTACCAGGGCCGGGCCAAGCTCGTGATCGACCGGGCGGCCGGCGTGGTGGTGGGGGCGACGTTGGTCGGCAGCGACGTCGCCGAGCTCCTCCACTCGGCGACGATCGCCGTGATCGCCAAGGTCCCACTCGACCTTCTCTGGCACGCCGTCCCGAGCTACCCGACGATCAGCGAGGTGTGGCTCCGCCTGCTGGAGGCGTGGAGGTCGGCCCGCTGATGCGGGCGCGAGGCTCAACTTCGTGGCCATTGTCCCATTCGGCACTTGACATAGCGTATATCACTTGACATAGCGCCTAGCACTCGACATAGATTGCTACCGTACACTTGCCGGCTTGGGGGGTCGGGTGGCAGAGCGGCGAACGCAGAAGCCAGCGGGAGGCCCGGTCGGCGCCGTGCTCGCCGTGGTCATCGGGTTCGTGGTGGTCCTAGGGGCGTGGCAGGGGGTGAGGGTTCTCACCAACCTCGGGTACGAGCCGACCGCGCTTGTGGCGAGCACGGCGCCAGCGCACAGAGCCTTCGTCACCTTGGAGAGCTATCCCAACAGCTACCCGTGCCACGGCTCGGCGAGCGGGGCCCCCGGAGGAGGAGGCAACCCGGGCTGGGTGACGTTCTGCCCCAGCACGTCCCTTCAGGTCCCAGCCAACAGCCTGGTGACCATGACGATCCTCGAGTACGACACCGCGACGACCCTGCACAACAGCTTCTTCGACAAGGTGCGGGGCACGCTGGGTGGGACGATGTCGTTGAACGGGAGCCCGATCGCCGGTGTGCCCGCGTCCGACGTGGCCCACACGTTCACGCTGCAGTCGTTGCCCAACAACGCACCGGGACAATACCTCTTCCTGAGTGTCCCGCTGGTCGGCGTGGCCAGCACCGCCCCGAACGCGGTGACGATCGCCGGCCACCCCTACCCCAAGCCGAACGTGATCCGCTTCCAGTTCCGCACGGGCGCGCCGGGCACGTACATCTGGCACTGCTACGACCCCTGCGGGACTGGCCTCGGGGGCTACCAGCACGGCTTCGGGGGGCCGATGGCGACCACCGGCTACATGGCGGGAACCCTGGCGGTGGTCGGGTGACGCCCCCCACCCAAACCGGGTCAGAGCCTGAGAACCACGACCTGCGGGAGGTCCTCCTCTGGTGGTTGGGCCTGTCGGTGATCTCACTTGCGGGCTGGCTGGTGGTCGGCTCGCTGCTGCTGCCCAGGGCGGCCTCGGCCGGCGACGTGTTCGCCAACGTGACCGTGCTGGTGTTCACGGCCCTGGCCATACCGGTCGCGCTGTTCGTGTGGGTCTTCGTCGGTTTCAGCCTGGTGCGCTTCAAGGCGAAGGAGAGGGGGGCCGCTGGCAGGCCGCCGGCCGAGGCCGCACCGGCGATCGTGGCAACGTCGGGCCAGACGATCGCCTGGCTCGGCGTCACAGGTGGGTTGTGCCTCTTTCTCGTGGCGTGGGGTCTCTTCGGCATGTACCAAGCGGCGCAGGACCCCCCGACGCGCCCGTTGGTCGTCGATGCCACCGGGCAGCAGTGGTTCTGGACCTTTCACTACCCGGTCGCGAACGTGTCGAGCAACGAGCTCGTTCTTCCCGTCCACCAGCCAGTTCAGATCGACGTCACGTCGCTCGATGTCCTTCACGGCTTTGAGATCCGAGCCTTTGGCGTGACCCTCGACGCCAACCCAGGCGAGGTGCTCCCGACCCAGGTCGTCACCCCAGACAAGATCGGCACCTACACCGTCCGCTGCGTCGAGCTGTGCGGCCTGTACCACTCGTACATGTG
>JAJZJY010000290.1 GCA_021809885.1 Actinomycetes bacterium | reverse complement strand
CTACGACTCGCTTGGCTGCAACGGCGGCCGGGTGGCTGCGACCCCGGTGGCCGACCGCCTGGCTGCCACCGGCATCAACTACCGGCGGGCGATGAACCAGAACGTGGTGTGCATGCCGGCCCGCTCGTCGATGCTGACCGGCCAGTACACCCGCACCCACGGCGTCTACGCCAACGGGGTGCCCCTCCCGGCCGACGCGGCGTCGGTCGCCTCCTACCTCCATGCCCACGGGTACCGCACGACTCTGCTCGGCAAGGCGCATTTCGAGCCGGCGTTCGACCTGGAAGGCCATTGGCCGGAGAACCGGATGGCCAAGGAGGGTTCGACCGGCCCGCACCGCGGGTTCGAGCACCTGGAGCTGGCGATGCACGGGGCGGAGAAGCTGTGGCACTACGGCCGGTGGCTCGAAGCGAACGCGCTGGAGTACACGAGGGGCTTCTACCAGATCATCGCCCCCGGTGATCCGCCCCGCTTCAACGACGCCGGCTACGGCGACACCGGCCTGTTGCAGACCGCGTACAACCCGATCCCGCCCGACATGTACCACACCGACTGGGTGGCCGAGCGCACCATGGCCTGGCTGTCCTCGCTCGGCGACGACGAGGACTGGTTCTGCTGGATGAGCTTCCCCGACCCGCATCACCCCTGGGATCCACCCGAGTCCGAGGCCCGCAAGATCTCCTGGCGTGACCTGGATCTGCCGGCGGGCCATCCCGGCACGGTCGAAGCGTGCGAGAAGGTGCTGGCGGAGAAGCCGTCGCATTGGCTCGGCTACTACGACGGGTCGTTCTCCAACCTCGAGGGCGGCCCGGCCACCTTCGTGCCGAGGCTCATGACTCACGACCAGGTCCGCGAGGTGAACGCCCTGGTCCACGCCGAGAACCAGCTGATCGACACCGCCCTCGGCCGGGTCCTCACCTACGTCACGAGCCGAGGCTGGGACAAAGACACCGACGTGTTCTTCACCACCGACCACGGTGAGCTCCAAGGCGACTTCGGATTGTTGTTCAAGGGCTCCTACCACTGCGACGCCCTGATGCACCTGCCGATGATCTGGCGCCCCGCACCCTCTGCCGGCATCGCCCCCGCCGAGGTCGCAGAACCGGTCGGCCAGATCGACCTGGCCGCCACCTTCTGTCACATAGCCGGCCTGCCCGTCGCATCGTTCATCGAAGGCGAGGTGCTCCCCACCGATGGCGGCTCCAACCGTCAGCGGGTGATCACCGAGTGGGACAGCCAGTTCGACACGGTCGACCTCCACTTCCGCTCCATCTATACCGACGGCTGGCTGGCCACCGCCTACGAGGCCGGCGGCCGCTACCAGGGCAGTGAAGGCGAACTGTACGACATCGGAGACGACCCCCACCAGTGGCACAACCGCTGGGCCGACCCGGCGTGTGCCACCCGGCGCTCCGACATGGTCGCCGACCTCTACGACCACCTCCCCCAACCCCGCCAACCCAAGCTGGCCGTCGAGGCACCGGTATGAGCGGCCCACGGCATCGCACCCCGTCGAACAGGAGAGCACAGACCATGAAGACAAGACCGACGCCGCGCGGTGCCGGCGCCTTGATCGCGACGGCTCTGGTGTTGGCGGGCACGGGCATCGCCCTTCCCGCTTCGGGAGCGCTGTCACTGTCGGCCAGCGGCACCGGGAGCGGCTCGACGGCATCGGCTGTGCTGGCGTCGTCGGTGTGCGGGTCAGCGGCCGGCGGCTACTACGAGGTGGCCGCCGACGGCGGGGTGTTCACCTTCGGTGGCGCCCGCTTCTACGGCTCGCCACCAGCAGCCTCACCGGACAGGTCACCGGGCTGTCACTTTCGGCCTTCTCTGGATTCGGCGCGCCGGTGGGGATCACGTCGGGCACCACGTCCAACGACTCGTCTGTCGCAACGTTGAGCCCGGATGCACAAATCACGCCGAGCAATCTCTCCATTCAGCTCACCAGTCCTGTGCCGCCCGGGGATCAGGTCTTCGTGTCACTGAAGTCCGCTGACCACCTCACTCAAGAAGCCTATATCGGTTGCCTCGTGGCGCCGGGAGCCACGAGTTGCACTCAACCGACCGCCCTTGCACCCATTCCGCCGAGCACTGCATATGTGCTCGTCGTTACTGACCTATTGATTCCCACCTGGAGTGAAGCGTGTTGTTCGGCTATCAGCTGACCGGTTGAACACTCCGATGTCATCCGATACCGATGGTCATGCCCGCTCGAAGGCCAATGCCGGTACTCGGCATTGGTGGTGGTCCCGTGCACGGGCTCCGTTCCCGTCTTGCGCAGATGGCCGTCGGATGACGGTGGGTTCCGGAAGACGTCGAGGTTCCAGGCTCGGCGCCGCTCGGTGAGGGAGAGAGGCATCGCGATGAGCCATAGGCGGCATAGGGATGTGACGGCAACCAAGGCCCGGTGGTCGACGGGCGGCCGTGCCGAGTTGGCCCGGCTGTTGGGCAGCGGCTCGCCGTCGCGTCGGCTGCTGCGCCAGCGGGTGGAGCTGTTCGTGGCGCTCGGGGTGGCCCTCGGTGCGCTGCACCTGGTGGTAAGCCGAAGCGGCGGAAACCATGTGGAGGTGACCGCGCTGCTCGGGGCGCTGGTGCCGGTGTTCGCCCCGGTGTGCTTCGTGCCCGTCGTGTTAGCCGCCCGGGAGCGGGGCCATGCGCCTCTGCCCGTCATGGGCGTGCGCTTGGGTGTGGTGGCCGGGTTGGGCTGGGTGGTGGCCGGCGTGCACCTTCTGGTCTGGGAGCTTTTGGCAGTCGTGACGGGCAGTATCGGCGGTCCGAGCGGCGGCGACGTGCCGTTCATGGCCGTGACGGTGGTCGTGACCGCGGTGGTGGCGTCCGTCGCTTACCAGGCGCCTCTGCGCCACCGCTGGGCAGCACCGGTGACGGTGGTGTCGGTGGTGGGGTTGTACGTGGCGTCGTTCGTGGTGCACGGGTTGGTGCTGACTCCGTCGCTGTCGAGCGTGCGTCACAAGCTGGGCGCCGGTCCCGAGTCCATCGAGGTGGCCATGACGCTGGCGGCGCTGGCGGCGGTGTGGCTGCTCATGCGGCGCGAGGTGAGCGACGGCACCCGCAATGCCGGGTCGGTCGCGCCCGAGACGGGCGAGGCGAGCCCAGCGGGGACGGCGGGTCCGTGAGCGCTGCCGGCAGCGCGCGGGGTGCGGCGTCGGGCGCCGGGGCCGGCGGCTTCGCCGCCCGGCTGGACTGTCCGGCGGCGATACACGCCGATCTTGCCGCCCACGGGACGCTGTTCGAGCGGAAGATCAACCGGGTCGGGGACCGGGTCTACTGCGCGGTGGGCTACAACCTGGCCAACATCATCGCGGTGGTCGGGCCCGACGGGATGGTGGTGATCGACACCGGCATGGACACCGCCCAGGCCGAGGCGGTCCTGGCCGACTTGCGGCGGCTGACCGACGCCCCGGTGGCGGCGATTGTCTACACCCACCACCACACCGACCACGTGCAGGGCACCTCCGCCCTGGTCGACCCCGGCGACGTCTCCTCGGGAAGGGTGCCGATCTACGCCCATGCCTCGCTGCTCGCCGAGTACCAACAAGAGACCGGGCTGATCGGCCCGATCATGGGGGCGAGGGCGATGGCGATGTACAGCATGGTCCTCGACGGCGCGGACATGGAGGGTATGAACGCCGGGATCGGCCCGACGTTCGTCCCCGGGCCCAACGGGTTCGTCGCTCCGACCCATGTCTTCGACGACCATCTGGAGGTGGCCGCCGGCGGGGTGCGCCTGGAGATGCACCACGTGCCGAGCGAGGCAGCCTCGGAGATCTGCGTGGTGCTCCCCGACGACGGTGTGCTGTGCTCGGCCGAGGTGATCCAAGACCACGGGTTCCCGAACCTCTACACGCTGCGCGGCGCCAAGTTCCGGGACCCGAAGGCCTGGTACGAGAGCATCGACGTGATGGCAACGGTGGCAACCGGCTGCGAGCAGATGGTCCTCCAGCACGGCCCGCCGGTCACCGACCGGGCCGAGATGCGCCAGGTGCTGCGGGACTACCGCGACGCCATCCAGTACACGCTCGACCAGACCATCCGCTGGGCCAACCGGGGTCTGGCCAAAGACGAGATCGCCCAGGTGGTGAAGCTGCCCCCGCACCTGGCCGGAAACCGGCGGTGGCTTCAGCCGTTCTACGGGTCGGTCGCCCACGCGGTGCCGGCGATCTACAGCGGCTACATCGGCTGGTTCGACGGCGACCCGGCGGCGCTCGACCCCACCCCGAGGGCGGAGCAGGCGGCCAAGCTGGTCGGGGCCATGGGCGGCCGGGCGGCGGTCCTCGAGCGGGCGGCAGGTGCGCTGGAATCCGGCGACGCCCGCTTCGCCGCTGAACTGGCGACGTACCTGATCCGCCTGGAGCCGACGGACATGGATGCCCGCCGGCTGAAAGCCGCCGCCTACCGGAGCCTGGGCTACGCGACCGTGAACGCCACCTGGCGGGGCTTCTACCTGACCGGCGCCCGGGTGCTCGACGGCACGCTCGACCCTGCCCCGATCTACCAGATGGGGGTGCAGATGACCGTGACCGACGAGCTGCTCGGCCTGCTGCCGGCCCGGATGCTGGTCGAGTCCGCCCCGCCCCGGCTGAAGGCCGAAGAGGTCCTCGACGTCGAGCTGTGCACCGGGTGGTGTTTCACCGACGTCGGCGAGAGCTTCACCATCACCATCCGCCGGGGTGTGGCGGTGGTCGAGGTGACCTCTGCTGTGTCCCTGGCCGACGGTTCGGTCCCGACGGTGGCCGTCGTCAGCGGGCCGCGTTCGGCACTCGGTGCTGCCCTGGCCGGCGTCGTCTCTCCCGCCGAGCTCCTCGGCCGCCTCGGTGTGCATGTGGCAGGCTCGCCCGAGGAGCTCGCCCGTTTTCTCGGCTCCTTCGAGCAGCTCGGCGCCGACTGGCCCAACTTCTACCTGCGGTAGCGCTGCGCCATCTCTGGTGGACGAGCAGGCACCGCCCGGTAGCTCGGATCCTCCGCCGGTAGCATTGCCGGCGTGGGGGGACCACCTGACGTCGCGTCCGAACCGAGTGAAGATGCAACGGCGTTGGCCTCGCGGCGTGGAGCGGCGGTGGGCGAAGGAGCGGGTCCGTCACCTCGGGCCGGCTTCGTAGGCCGCCGAGGCGAGCTGGGACAGCTTCGCGCCGAGTTGACGCGAGCGTCGGGCGGACAGCATCGCCTGGTCGTGGTCGAAGGAGATGGAGGGATCGGCAAGACCAGCCTCGTCGGCCAGCTCGCCGACTCGTTGTCCAACGGTGTCGTCATCGGGGCCAGCGGGGAGGAGTCGGAGTCGGACCTGGCGTGGGGCGTCGTCAGCCAGCTCGTGGCCGGCCTCGCGCGCCACGATCGTCGGTCGAACCCACGGGCTCGGCCGCCGGCCCCCGGAGCCGATCCCCTGGCAGTCGGTGCCGGGCTGGTCGTGCGCATCGAGCGCCTGGCGGGCGAGGTCCCGGTCGTCGTGATCGTCCTCGACGATCTCCACTGGTGCGACCCGATGTCGGCCACGGCGTTGCTGTTCGCATTACGCCGACTCGATGCCCAGCCGGTGCTGACCGTGGCGGTCGCCCGGCCGCCGTTCCCCGGCGGCCTCGGCGACGGATGGCGCCGGCTGGTCACGGCCAGAGGACGGTCGCTGCGCCTGGGCGGCATGGGAGACGACGAGCTGGTCGAGCTCGCGGCCCGCCTCGGCCGCCCGGTGTCATCGCACGCCGCGAAGCGGGTCCGCCATCACACCGGCGGCCACCCGCTGTGGGCGACGACGCTCCTCTCCGAGCTGGCATCCGGTGAGCTGGAGCACAGCGAGGGTGCGCTGCCGGTCCCCCGGGACCTGGCCGGGGCGATACGCGCTCGCCACGCAGCGCTGTCCAGGCCGGCACGGGCGCTGATCGCAGCCGGCGCCGTGCTCGGCGAACGGTTCTCCGCACCCGCCGGGGCAGCGCTCGCCGACCTCGACGATCCGGCGCCGGCCCTCCAAGAGGCGATCGACGCCGGCCTGCTCGCCGAAGCGTCGGTACCGACGGGCACCTCGACCATCTTCGGCTTCACTCATCCCCTTGTCCGAGCGGCGATCTACCAGGACCTCGGGCAGGTCCGTCGGTCCCGGCTCCATGGGGGAGCCGCCCAGTTGACCTCGGGGCCTGAAGCCCTATGGCGGATTCG
>JAJZJY010000289.1 GCA_021809885.1 Actinomycetes bacterium | reverse complement strand
GCTCGGGACCGCCCCGGAGCCGTCCCGGGTGCTCTGCGCCGACTGCGACACCTTCATCACCTCCGAGGTCGAGGCGCAACGGCGCCGAGAAGAGTCGAAGGTCGAGCGGTGAGCCGTCGGCTGCTTCTACGAGTGCGCGTGCGGCGTGGGCTGGTAATGTCCCTCAAGCGCGCAGTCGGGCCTCGGCAGTCCACGCCGTAAGCCCCCGTCCATCGGTGCAGCTCAGGTGGGGTGCCGAGTCTTGCCCGTCGTCGCGCGTCCAGCCCGTGAGCCTCCGTTCAGTAGCAACTCAGTAGCGGCGCCCACCCCGGAGCCCGGCATATGACGACCTTCTGATTCGACGCTTCGGCAGGATCTCCGGTCATCGATCCCACCGCGTGCCTACTCGTGAAGAGCTGCAGTGGCTCCACCGCGGCGGGGTCGGTCTTCCACAATGAGGCCCGGACGCCGGGGCCGAAGCACGTCCAGAGCGGCGAGGTAAGCGCGCGCCGGATCGCCCGCCCTCAACTCTTCGACAGCACTGCGCTTTCCGGGAGGAGCGCTGTCGAGGATCGTCGCGACTCGCTCTGCATCGCGGTTCGCAAGCAGGAAGACGCGCTCGACCACCTCGTGGGCGTCGGCCAGGCGACGACGCAGATCGCCACTGTGTCCACCGACAAGCGTGCGGCCGTTCTCGACCGCACGGATCGTCGTGTGGCTGGTGTCCAGCACCTCCGCGAGCTGCCGGGTGGACCATCGAGTCCATTGTCGAAGCTGCCTGACCAGCTGCTGCGTGCTCGGCGCCGGGTGAAGGTCGGGTGCGGGCAGAACGATCCACCAGTCGCCGAGCGTCCAGAGGGAAGAGTGCGTGTCGAGGGCAGGCGGGGCCACCGCCAGCTCCAATGGCTCGCCGCACAGAGCCTCGTCGTAGATGTCCCTGGCGACGATCGTCATGACAACACCTCGACCCCGAAGTAGTCGGTTCCATCCGGGGCGATCGACCAGTAGAAGAAGCGATCGATCTGATCGTGCAGCATCGTGAGCTGGCGCGACAGCTCGTCCGGCTCGAACGGCTGAGGGGCTTCGACGAAGAGATCGATGTCGAGAAGATACGCGGGATTCTGCGGCTGCGTGGGGACCACCCCCGGGACCGTCGTCCTCGCCGGGATGAACCCGTGGCGCACGATCGCCTGTATGTCAACCGGCGGGCCGCTCAGCTCGCCGACCGGCGGTGACGCCAGCTGGGTCTGGGTGATGCTGGTGATGAGGCGCGTCCCCTCTGCAACGGCCTGGGTGGCACTCCACCCGGTCAACTCCGGTCGGAACCACGAACGCCACGCGTCCGGCTCGCCGGGAGGCACCTCGGCGATGTTGACGTAGCGAACCCCCAGCCGGTAGGCGCGGGTCACGCCACCGCCCTCATCGAGCGCGACGAGAACCCGGCGGAAGCGATCCGAGAACTCGCCGAACTCCCCGTACTGCGGTCCGACCGCCAGCGTCGCGGAGTCGGCCGAGAGCACAAGGGACCACGCGGCGTCGTCGTTGAATCGCCACGATTGCGACGTCTGCCCCTCGGCGGCTGCCGGCCGGCCGGGGCCGACCAGCAGGGCAACCTGCTGGATCTCCTGACGGTTCATGTACGGGAAGACGTCATCGAGCCGCTCTTGGACAGGGGCCACTCCCTCCAGTGACGGCAACTTGGCACGGACGGGGAAGCGAACCTGGCCGAAGGCTTGGACGAGAGGAGGTCGGGAGAGCCGGTAACGCGGACAGGGGTCGAGACCGAACATCAGAAAACGTTCCGTAAGCGTTCCACTGTCACAGCATAACTCCCGCAGCAGGCTGAAGAGGGCTTCGACGAGTGTCCGTCGAAGCACCCGGGCGCCACAGCCGGTAGCCTTGCTCTGTGCCCTTGCGATCTGTTAAGCTTCCGTCCGTGGCACGCCTCGTCGGAGTGCGGGAGATCTCGAAACTGCTCGGCGTGAGCCGGCAGCGGGCAGACCAGCTCACCCGCACCAAACGATTCCCCGACCCTGTTGCTGATCTCGCGAGCGGCCGCATCTGGGAACGAGTGTCCGTCGTCAGGTGGGCTCGTGAAGCCGGCCGCTCCATTCCGTGGGCCACTGTTGAACTTGAGCTGGAGCAGATCCCGAAAGGCCCTCCCGGAAGCGCCGCGAGCGTCTATCGGATGGTGTGGGAAGTGACGCGGATGAAAGCACTCGGCCGAGACCCACAAGAGGTCCTGCCAACATGTGAGTTTGCCCATAGACAGGCGCTCGCCGCGGCTCGAGACGTCGATCCGACCTTCGATACGCCGATGCCGAGCGAAGGCGACACAGAGGCTGGCTGAGAAGCGCAACGATGACTTCGCTCTATGACGACGGATGGCGGCAAGGGACGATCTTCGATGCTGATCTCCCTCTCGCGGCCGTCGTCGTCGGGTTGTCGGGCGACCCGGAGCCCGCGAGCGGTTCCCACCCACGGTGGGTCGTGGCGAGCCAGGACTGTGACCTGGACGGTGCCGACGTTGCTGAAGCAGAGCCCTGTATCGAGATGCGCCCCGTCTACAGCCAGACGCCGCCCACGGATTGGGGCATCCGCTCGCAGCGGCTCCTGCTCACCCCCGGCGATTACGTGATGTCGAGCAGCCCACGCCTTCACCTCTCGCCCGCCGTCCTTACGGCGCTCGCACGCCGAGGCGCAGCCCGTCGCCAGATCGAAGCGGACCGTCGTCGGGCCTTCGCCCGATGGCTGGGGCTCCGCTATGACCGGCCTGCCGTGCCACCTCACCTGGTGCCGCTCGCACGGCGGATAAGCGACGAGGTCGCCAGGCGGCGCCACCGCTCCACCGCGACGAGAGTCCGCGACGTCCTCATGCAGTTCGACGACGGGGTCGACCCGGTGCGCTTCTCCCTTTCGCCATCCTTGACGCCGCAGCCGACGAGGAAGAGGCCCGGGTGTGGCTGGCGGAGGTGGGCACCTCCATCCCGACCGATCTCGGGGTCGCCGACCGGATCGAAGCGGCCACGGCGGACGGCATCGCCTACTCCGTGATCGAGACCTCCTATGCCACCGACGCCACCCAGCTGACGTGGCGCCCCGGACAGCCCGGTCCGGAGGGAGCCACGTAGGCGGCCACGCCCTACAGTGGAGCACCAGTCCCCGTCGGCAGCCGCCAGCTTGACCACAATGGGGACGTGCCCGACGATGCGCCGGAGACCACGCTGCCCCCCCGCCGGTGACCGGGGAGCCGATGTCGTCAGCGATGAGCACCTGATCTGTAGGTCGAGGCCACCTCGGCGATGCCCTCGGCTTTGGCCGCGCGGCGCGGGTAGTAGGTGCGCCGGCCGGCAGCGTGCAAGCACATCCCTGGCGGTCCTCCGGGTCGCTTCGCCCCCGGAGGTGTCCTGCCCCGCCGCCGCTCAGTGATCCGGCGCCTCGATCGCGTCCCAGGTCGACTTGAGCACCTCCAATGCGTAGGTGCTAGCGGCGGGCGTCTCACCTTCGGCTTCCTCCGGCATCGACAGGTACCACTTGCGCTTCGAGCCGTCCACGGCCGACCACTTCCCGGAGATGGCGCCGCTCTCGACGACCTCGCGGAGCGTGTTGGTTGAGCCGTCGGGCAGCTTCCAGCGGCGGGCCAGTTCGGCGGTGGCCCGGGCCGCCTGCGGCTCGGTCAGCCGGGAGGTGTCGATCCCCCGGCAACGGGTCCGGGGTGGCTTGGGCGGGGCTGGCGGCGGCGTGATGTCGGCGTACCGGCGGGCCGGGTCGGCGACGAAGCCGCCGGCGCACTTGCCGACCGGGTGACGGTGTGCCGGGTCGTTGTACTCGTCGCTCGGGACCATCAGCACCCGCTCGGGGGAGGGGTCGCCGTCGCGGCCACCCCGGCGGACGGTCACCTCGGTGAAGCCGGAGAACTTGGAGCTGCGGATCGCCGAGATGGCCACCTCGTCTTCGGCGTGCGCCTTGTTCCATCGAGCCTGGTCCTTGACGAACGACTCGCCGAGCGGGATCGTCTCGCCGGTCGCGGCCTCGTAGCCGTCCGGGAACCAGTCGATCACCGTCTGCCGGCCGGACTCGGACACCTGCTCGGGGCTCTGGCCTGCCTGCGGGCAGGCGTCGGGATGGACCCAGGCGACGATGCCGGCCTCGCAGTCCTCCTCGTACCAGCCCGACGAGTTGCGCAGGGCCGGCGGGATCGCCTTGTTGCGCTCCGGGGACAACTTGATCCCGCCGTGGCCGGCGGTGGAGACCTGGACCGCTCCCGGGGCCGTATGGCCCACCCCCTGGGCGGTGCCCCACGGGGTGCGCGACCCATCTTGGACAGATGACACGTCGCCCCAATCGGGGCGGTCGTTGTCGTCGCCGGCGGCGAGCTCGAAGCTCGGACGCCCATGCGGGCTGGATGCGAACTGGCCGCCGGCGGGGATGCCGGCCGGCCTGCGAGCTTGGTTGGTGCTCATGACCGCTATAGGGGCGGCGGTCGACGAAGTCCGTTGACCGACGCCGGCCGGCCCGTCGGCGAAGCCGGCGCTGCCCACCACCAGAGGGGCGCTGGTCCGCCGCCGAGGCGGCCGGCGAGCGGAACGGTATACGTAACGTGGCTCGCTCTGCGGTAGGTCGGCCGGTCAGGTTGCCGATGGCGACGCCAGGGCGCCATCGGTACGCTCCGCCGGCGTGCAAGTCGAGATCCCGTCCGGCCGGCAGCCGGCCGGCGTCGGCGCCCCCGGCGGGTGGCAAGGTTTCGCCGCGGCGTCCATGGCCCCGGCCACCCGGGACGCCTACCGGAGGGATTGGACCCGTTTCTCGAGCTGGTGTGAACACCGCGGCGTCCGGCCGCTGCCGGCGAGCCCTGAGACTCTCGCCACCTACTTGGCCGAGGCGGCGAGCGCCCCGGGGCTCGGGGCGGGGCGGGAGTGGCGCTTCGCCCCGGCCAGCCTGGCGCGCTGGGCAGCGGCGATCGACCGGGCTCACACCGTCGCCGGCTTCGACCCTCCGGGGCGTTCGGCCGAGGTGCGCGCGACCCTCTCGGGGATCCGCCGGGCACGCTCCGAACCGCCGAAGCGGCGCGCCCCGCTGCTCACCGACGAGCTCGAGGTGGTCGTCGGCGCTCTGCGGTGCTCGGGGTGGCCGGGGGCGGTGTGGGCCTGGAGGGACCGGGTGATCCTCGTCGCCGGCTGGGTGGGGGCGTTCCGTCGCTCCGAGCTGGCCGCGCTGCGCTGGGGAGACGTCGCCTGGCATCCCCTCGACGGCGTGCACGTCCGCCTGGCGCGCTCCAAGACCGACCAGGAAGGATTCGGGTCGACCAAGGGCCTGCCGGTCGCCCGGCGCCGGCCGTTGCTGTGCGCCCCTTGCGCCCTGGTCGCCTGGGGCCGGCTGACGCTGGCGGCCGAAGCGTCCCGATCCGAGGCGATGCGGGTCCTCGCTGAGATGGTTCCGGCTCCGGGCATCTCTGCGACGCCGGCCTGCCCGCCGGCCTGGACGCCCGGGCGGCGGTGCTGCGATGCGTCGGGCGGGGCGGGCGCCTCGGCGGGCCGCTGTCGGGGCACGCCGTCTGCCAGGTCGTGAAACGACGCTCGGCGGCCGCCGGTCTCGACCCGAGCCGTCTTGGAGGCCACAGCCTGCGGGCCGGCTTCGTCACCGCCGCATGGAGGGCCGGGGCGGACACCGCGGCGATCATGCGCCAAACCGGGCACCGCTCGGCGGCGACGGTCACCGACTACGTGCGCGAGGCGGCCCCATTGGTCGGCAACGCCGTCACCGCGCTCGGGCTCTGACCGAGCCGGGCCCGCCGTGGAGCCTGCCGCCCGGCACGTCGCGTTGTGGCGTGACTGGTGCGCGGCGACCGGTGCCGATCCCGCACGGCCCGACCCCGACAGCCTCGCTTGCTTCGACCTCGCCTGCCCCGTCTCGGCCCGATGGGCGGCACGTCGGAGCGCCGCCATCCGCCAGGCGGCAGGTCTCCCGGTGCCGGCGCACGAGCGTCCGGCCGACATCGAGGCGATGGGCGACCGCTTGGGGCAGATCCCGGCTTGGGGCTGGCCCGAGGGTCTGGTCGGCCGGCGCGACTCGGCGGTGATCGCCCTCGTGCTCGGGGCCGGCATGGACCGGCACACCCTGTGCGGGCTGCGAGCCGGGGAGCTCGCCGGGGTGGCCGTGCGCCTGGAGCCCGCAGGGCCGGCTCGACGCTGCGGGCG
>JAJZJY010000288.1 GCA_021809885.1 Actinomycetes bacterium | reverse complement strand
CCGGGCGGGCCGGGCGGGGTCGCGCCTCGCGCCGCCCACCTCGTAGGCGGTGACGCAGGCGGCGACCAGGAGGATCGAGACGGCGACGGTCACTCCCCTCGCTCCCGGATCTTGTCCTGGACCTCCTCCTCCTGGAGCACGGCCTTGCGCTGCTGCTCCGGCGTCGGGGGCACCCCGGCCGCCATCGCGGTCCGCGCCGCCGGCAGCGGCTGGGAGAGCTGCCCCGGCTGGCTGGGCCGGACCCGGCGGCGGTGGCCGCGCCTGTGACCCCCGGGGCGCTCGAAGAAGCCCCATATCATCACAGCGCCAAAGGTCCCGATCGGGAGGGCGAAGGTCAGGACCTGGGCGGTGCCGATCCTGGTGGCGCTGATGTGGTTGATGTAGGCCAGGAAGTCCATCTCGGTGCTCGCTCCTCTGGGGTCAGTCGCCGCCGGCTACGGACATGGTCGCCCTCGTCCTGTCGATCATCGCCTGCAGGTGGTCGTCGTCATCGGCGTCGGCGTCGAGCCACACGTTGAGGCAGGTGAAAGCGGTGATGCCGAGGGGGATCATGGGAAGGACCCACATCATCGCCCCGGCGAGGCTCTGGTCGGCCAGCAGCGGCATGTGCGGCACCGTCACCCGGGCGTAGGCGGGGTACCAGGGGGTGCGGGCGAACGTCAGGGCGATGGCGAGCATCCAGTTGCCGAAGAGGACGGCCGCTATCAGCCACACCCGCGGCAGCGGCCCCCAGCGCGGGCTGTAGGGATAGGAGCCGACGAGCTGCGACCACAGCCACACGCCGATGACGAGGAAGCACACGTGCTCGAGGTCGTGGACGTAGGGGTTGGCGAGCGTCAGGTCGTACATGACCGTCAGGTGCCAGACGAGGAAGACCGTGAGGAACGCTGCCACGGCGACGACCGGGTGGCCGAGGGCGTGGAGGGCGGCCCTGACCCGGCCCCCCGCCGGGGTCGTGTACACGAGGCGCAGGAGCTTGCGACGGGGCCGGGCGGGCAGCCCCCGCAGCATCGGCAGCCAGGGGGCGCCGAGCACGATGAGCGGGGCCGCAATGAAGATGAGGATCAGGTGCTGGAGCATGTGGGGCCAGAAGTCGACCCCGGACCAGTAGTCGATCGGCGAGACCAGCGCCAGCAGCACCGTCGCCAGCCCCGAGTAGAACAGCAGTGCCTCTCTCCCCCGCTGGCGCCGGCGGGCGCTCGGCGGCCCGGGCGAGCGCCGCCCAACCGAGCTGTGGCCCGCCGTCGTGCGACGAAGGCCGCGGGCGTGGATCGCCGCCGTGAGGAGCACCGGCACGAGCACACCGGGGGGGGCCGCCCAGTGGGAGATCAGGAACACTCCAACCGCCTCACCGGGGCCTCACATCTCACAGGACGTAGAACAGCGCCCAGAAGGTGGCGACGATCAGGGCCATGTAGACCCAGAAGTAGGTGACGCCGTCGACGTTGGCCCGCAGCAGCCGGGCGTCGGGAAGCGGCGACGCGCCGGCCCCGCCGGTAGTCGCCAGGCGCCCACGCAGCCGCATGGCCCGCGCCACGGTCGTCTCCATCCAGTAGGTCCCGCCGAGGATGAACGCGACGTTGAGCGGGGCGTAGCCGATGAACACCGAGGTGTAACCCGACAGACCGGGCAGGAAGCTCAGCCGGGTCAGCTCCCAGATCTGCAGGCCGGCAGCGACCAGGCCGAGGGCGGTGGTGAGCCATGCAGCGAAGCCCCAGTCGACCTGGCGGCCGTCGAGGAGCGTGTACTTGCCGTAGACGGCGACCGCCGCCCCGGCCACGACGCACAGGGCGATGAGGGTGCCGAGCAGGGTCGGCGGCGTCACACCGTGCGGGCGCCAGAGGGCGTGGGTGTCGGACTCCCTCAGGTAGAAGTAGGCGAACGCGACACCTGCCCACACGAAGGTCACGATCCCGATGAGCAGGCGGGTGGCCGTCCAGAAGGAACCCTCCACGCCGAGCAGGTCGTACTCCGCCTCCGCCTCGGCCTCGAGGGCCTCGGGATCCATCATCTGGGGGTCGACGGCCATCTCAGACCTCCCTCCCTGGGTCGCTGATGTGGGACGCGGGATGGGCGATCTCGGGGCGGCCGGCGTAGGCGTCGAATGGTGCCACACCCGCCTCCGCCAGCGCCGCCAGGGCTCCGCCGCCCCGGAAGTCGGCGACCGGCAACGGGTCCTCCTCCCCGTAGTGGTAAGGGTCCGACAGGATGAGGGGCAGCCTGTCGAAGTTGTGGAACGGCACCGGGTCGGGCAACTGCCATTCGATCCCCCGCGACTGCCAGGGGTTGTGCGGCGCCGGCTTGGGGTCGATCCACATCGACCAGATGAAGTTGGCGACGAAGACGACGAACGACAGCCCGAGCAGGTAGTCCGCCACGGTGGCGAAGGCGTTGAGGCCCTGGAGCCGGGGGGCGTACTCGAAGACCCTGCGAGGCATGCCGAGGAAGCCGACGATGAGCAGGGGGAAGAACGTGAGGTTGAAGAACACGAACATCATCCAGAAGTGGATCTTGCCGAGCGTCTCGTTGAGCATGTGGCCGGTGACCCTCGGCATGTAGTAGTAGACGGCCCCGAAGAAGGCGAACACCAAGCCGCCCATGATCGTGTAGTGGAAGTGGGCCAGCACGAAGAAGCTGCCGTGGACCGTCACGTTGACCGGCACGTCCGAGAGGTAGACCCCTGTGATGCCGCCGATCAGGAAGTTGAAGTACATCGCCAGGGAGAACATCATCGGCAGCGTGAAGCGGATGCGGCCCCGCCACAGCGTGCCCATGCCGACCAGGTAGATGAACCCGGTGGGTATGGATATGAGCTCGGTGTCGAGCATGAAGAGCGGTCTCATGTCTGGGTTGATGCCGCTCTGGAAGAGGTGGTGCTGCCACACGAAGAAGCTGAGCAGCGCGACGCCGATCATGCCCGCGGCCGCCACCTTGTAGGCGAAGAGCGGTTTTCGCGAGAACACGGTCAGCATCTCGCCCACCAGGCCGAAGCCCGGTAGGGCCATTATGTAGACCTCGGGGTGGCCGAAGAACCAGAAGAGGTTCTCCCACAGGTAGCTGCTGCCGCCGTGGGCGTTGACGTAGAACGATGTCTGAGCCGTGCGGTCGAGGACTCCCAGGTAGGCCCCGACAAACAGCACCGGGGTCGCGAGGGTGAGCAGGAAGCCGGTCGTCAACATGGCCCAGACGAAGATCGGCAGCCGGGTCCAGCGCATGCCCGGGGCCCGCAGGTTGGTGATGGTCACGATCTGGTTGAACCCGTTGAGGATCATGCCGAGGCCGACCACCCCGAAGCCGATCAGGTAGGAGTCCATCCCCCCGCGGGCTTCGGTCTGCAGGGGGGCGTAGGCCGTCCAACCGGTGTTGAACCCTCCGTAGACGGGGGCGGTGAGGATGACCATGTAGCCGGCGACGAACAGCCACAACGAGGTGGCCTCGAGGCGGGGGAACGCCATGCCCCGGGCGCCGATCATGAGCGGGACGAGGTAGTTGCCAAACGGCCCCACCACCAAGGAGGTGGCCATCATCATCATCATGGTCCCGTGCTCGCTGACGAGCTGCAGGTAGACGTCCGGGCCTATGAAATGGGAGTAGGGGCTGAGCAGCTCGGTGCGGAACGCCTCGGCGAACAATCCGGCCGTGAAGAAGAACCCGAGGACGGCGATCAGGTACTGGAGGCCGACCACCTTGTGGTCGAGGGTCATCTTGAAGTAGCGCTGCCAGCCGGTGGTCTCCTCTTCCTTGGCCGGCTCGTAGCCGAGGATCTTCGCGACCGCGTAGTTGAACGCGCCGAGGCCGGCGAGCCAGCCGAGGGTGCCCAACGCCAGGCCGAGGCATATCGACACGTTGTTGACGCCGGAGGCCTTCACGACCGCGTAGTTGCTGGCGATGATGTTCCCGAAGAGGTGGCCGAGGAGGTAGCCGATGGCCGCCCCGGCGAAGCCGGTGATCACGCTCTGGCCCAACCAGGGGTTGCGCTGCCTCTCCCGGGCCGTGATCCGGCCGTGCTGGCCGGTGCCTGCCCGGGCCTCCTCGGTCATCGCCATGCGTCGCCACCTCCTGGTATCGAGTCTTCGCCGCCGGGGCAGGGGTTACCGGCGGGCAGCGCCGCTCCGCCGGCCCTACTGCCCACCGGAGAGCCCCTTGTGCGAAACCTTGACTCCCGGGAGGTTGCCCTCCGGGCCCGATGCGCCCTTGCCGTAGGACTCGGAGCTCGGGAACGGGATGCTGCTCGGGTAGTAACCGCCGCCGGCCCCGTTGGCCGAGGGCGAGTAGGTCCACGAGAACGGAGGCAGGAGCTTGGTGAGCGGCGCCTGCCTCTTCTCGGTCCGGAGCGCCCACGAGTTGAACGACGACCGGCTCACCACGTAGCCGTAGTTGTACATGGCACCGTGCCAGATGCCGCACAGCTCGTCGCAGCGGACCGTCACCTTGCCGGTCTGCTGGGTCTTGGTGAACGCCACGTCGTCGACCTGGGGGTTGGCGTCGGCCTTGACCCCGAGCTGGTACGCCCAGAAGCTGTGGATCACGTCCAGGGACGTGACGTGGAAGGCGATCCAGGTGTTGTCGGGCAGCACCAGCTGGGTGGTCTCGAAGCCGCCGTAGGTCGGGTAGCGGTAGGTCCACTGCCACTGCTGGCCGATCACCTGCACCGGCAGGATCGTCTTGGACGTCGGCGTCCAGATGGGGCTCGGCCCCTCACCACCGCCGGCGCCGGCGGGGACGATCAGCTCGTAGGTCCCGAACACGAAGGCGCCCATGACGATGGCGGAGGTCATGAACAGCCAGCTGGCCTGGACCTTCAGGTTGGAGCGGATGGGCGGCCCGTCGACGAGCGGGGCGCCCTTGGGGTGGCGCCACACCACCATGGCGTAGGTGAAGTAGGCGAGCACGGCGATGACCACCGGGGAGGCCATCATGGTGAGGACGGTGGCGTCGAACTGGTCGCCCTGGGCGGCGGTGGTCTGGCGGCCGGGCGGCATGTGGACACGGATTACGAACCACAGCAGGGGCTCGACGATGATCGTGCCGACGAGCACGACGAGGAGGAGGAACCTCCAGTGGCGCCGGTTGGGGTCGTCGGCCCGGCCACCGTCTCGACGGTCCCCGTCGGTGGCGGTCACGCCGTCACCTCCAGGAACCCGCCCATGTAGCCGATCGTCTGCATCGGGCCTCCGTTGCCGTCGAGCCAACCCGCCCCGCAGGGGATGAAGCACTGCCAGCGGTCCTCGTGGACCCCGCCGGAGTTGAAGCTGAACGTGATCGTCTGGTGGGCGGACGCCGGGTGGCAGGGCGCCGACGAGCACTCGTGGGCGCTCTCGCTGGACGGGACGGCGTAGAGGGGGATGTTGATGCCGAGGTGGGGGACGCTGAAGGTGTGCGCCACCCCGGCCGCCGTCGAGGTGGCCTTGATCAGGCTCATGTGCCTGCCGTTGACGGTGTAGGTGTTGCCGACGCCTTGGACCTCGCCGTAGAACTGGTTGCGCAGCGGGGTGGCACCGTCGTACTCGAGGACCGTGACGTCGATGGTGGTGTGCGCCGGCACCTTCCACAGCGTCGTGTGCACCCACTTGCCGTCCGGGGCCTTGACCAGGTACGAGACCCAGGACGGGTGCGGCCCGAAGCCGATGGTGCCCACCGTCTGGATCGTCAGGTGGACCGGTGCGCCCGGCCTGTGGCCGGTTGTGAAGTCCACCGTGGGCGGGTTCTCACGCACGTACGTCATTACGCCGAAGACGATCATGCCCATGCCCACCGCCACGAAGACGAGGACCACTGCGAGGCGCGCTCCCTTGCTCACCAACCACTCCTCCCCACCTGTCGATCCCACCCCGGTTCCCCGGGCGGAGCGCACGATACCCGACGACGAAGTGCGCGTAACAGTACCATCACCCACGTGATGCGCCGCTGGCTCGGCCCTCGTGCGTTGCGGCTGCACGCGAGCCTGGTGCTGATCGCAGGCGGGTGCCTCCTCGCCGGTTGGTGGCAACTCAACCGGGCGTTGGCGGGCAACGCCCTCAGTTGGGCCTACACCTTCGAGTGGCCGGTGTTCGCCGGCGTGGCGGGCTGGGGTTGGTGGCAACTCGTGCACGACACGCAGGAGGAGCTGCGGGCCCGGCGCGCCGAGCGGCGGGCGGACCGGGAGGAGTGGCGAGCGGCGATGAGGGGGGAGACGCCGGTCCGGGGTCCCGGTTAG
>JAJZJY010000287.1 GCA_021809885.1 Actinomycetes bacterium | reverse complement strand
GCGCCTGAGCGGCACCAGCCGACCTCGGCGCCTGAGCGGCGCCAGCCGGGCCGGTCATCCCATCTCGGCCGTGCCCGGCGGGGCGGCGCGCCGTGACGCCACCAGCCGTTCGAGGAGCACAGCGACGCCGTCGTCGGCGTTGCCGGGGAGGACGGCATCGGCGGCCGCCAGCACGTCGGGGGCGGCGTTGGCCACCGCCAACCCCCGGCCGGCCCACTCGAGCATCGTCAGGTCGTTGTGGTTGTCGCCCACGGCGACGACCGCCTCCGCACCCACTCCGAGCCGTGCGCACACCCGGGCGAGCGCTGTCGCCTTGGTTACCCCGACTACGCCGATGTCGACCCAGTCGAGGCCGGATGTGGTCAGGTGGACGGCGGTGCCGAGGGCCGGCGCGAGCCTGTCGATGAGCTCCAGGGCGGACGTGCCCGGGCGGCGGGCGATCAGCTTGATGCAGCCCTCCTCGAGCACCGGGGTCAGGTCGTCGGTGCGGAAGACGTCCTCCTCCCACTCGACCGGTCCCTCGAAGAACGCCACCTCGTGGGTGAAGCGGTCCAGGTTGTCGACGGCGAAGCGCACCTCGGGCTCGACGCAGCGGGCGCGCTGCACGAGCTCGGCGGCCAGCTCGCCGGGGAGGTGGTCCACCTCGATGACCTCCTCGCGGTCCAGGTCGACGACGGCGGCGCCGTTGGAGCACACCCCGACCGGTCCGAGACCAGCCGTTGCCGCCAGCACCCACAGCGCCTGCGGCGGCCGCCCGGTGACCGGTACGACGTGCACCCCCGCCCGCCGTGCAGCGGCAACGGCGGCGGCGGTCCGCGAGGACACCGAGCCGCCCGGCGACAGCAGGGTGCCGTCCATGTCGGTAGCGACCACTCGCACCCGGCCGGGGTCGATTCCGTCCCACCAGGCCGGTGCGCTCGTCCTCACGAGGCGAGGCTACCGGCAGCGGGGGAGAGCCGATCCCCCGCCCGTGGGGTGTCTACCGGACCGACCCCGGGCGTAGGCTCGTCAGAGCACACCCGAGGAGGACCTGGCCATGGATCTGCAGGCGCTGTTGGGCGACGATGCGGACACGCTGCTGTCGCACGCGTGCAAGGGCATCGCCAAGGAGGACCTCAACCTCCCCGGGCCGGATGTCATCGACCGGGTGATGGAGCAGAGCGACCGCCACCCGCAGGTGCTGCGCAACCTGGCCCAGCTGTACGACACCGGCCGGCTGGCGGGCACCGGGTACCTCTCGATCCTCCCCGTCGACCAGGGCATCGAGCACTCGGGCGCGGCCAGCTTCGCCAAGAACCCGGCGTACTTCGACCCGGCCAAGCTCGTCGAGCTCGCCATCGAGGGCGGGTGCAACGCATTCGCCACCACCTTCGGCGTGCTCGGCTTGATCGCCCGGCGCTACGCCCACCGGATCCCGCTGATCGTGAAGCTCAACCACAACGAGATGCTCACCTATCCCAACCAGTACGACCAGGTGATGTTCGGGTCAGCGGAGGAGGCCTACGACCTCGGCGCCGCCGGCGTGGGGGCGACCATCTACTTCGGCTCGGAGGAGTCGACCCGCCAGCTTCAGGAGGTCTCCGAGGCATTCCAGGAGGCCCACGAGCTCGGCATGTTCACCGTGTTGTGGTGCTACCTGCGCAACCCCGGCTTCAAGAAGGACGGCGTCGACTACACCCTCTCCGCCGACCTGACGGGCCAGGCCAACCACATGGGGGTGACCATCGAGGCGGACATCATCAAGCAGAAGATGGCGGAGAACAACGGCGGCTACCTGGCTCTCGGCTACGGCCGGACCGACCCGCTCGTGTACGAGCAGTTGACCACCGACAATCCGATCGACCTGGTCCGCTGGCAGGTCGTCAACAACTACGCCGGGCGGATCCCGCTCATCAACAGCGGCGGGGAGTCCAAGGGTGCCGGCGACCTGGCCCAGGCGGTCCGCACCGCCGTCATCAACAAGCGTGCCGGGGGCGCCGGCCTCATCACCGGTCGCAAGGCGTTCCAGCGGCCGCTGCGCGAGGGCGTGGAGATCCTCAACGCCGTCCAGGATGTCTACCTCGACCGGAGCGTCACCGTCGCCTAGCGCAAGCATGTCGCGGGGTAGGGCCGGGCTGGTCGTAAACTACCGCCCGGCCCTTCCGGCCGTCCTCACCGGCCGGGGCAGCCCCGAGGAGGCAGACCGATGGCCGATACCGCGATCCGAGCGCACCAGGACCTTCCCCACCGCGTGGTCGACCGGGTGGTGGTCCGCTTCGCCGGCGACTCCGGCGACGGGATGCAGCTCACCGGTGACCGCTTCACGACCAGTTCGGCGTTGCTCGGCAACGACCTCTCTACGCTGCCCGACTTCCCGGCGGAGATCCGTGCCCCGGCCGGCACGCTCGCCGGCGTGTCGGCGTTCCAGGTGCACATCTCCGACCACGACATCCTGACGCCCGGTGACCGCCCCGACGTGCTGGTCGCGATGAACCCGGCCGCCCTGCGGACCAACATCGCCGATCTCGACCCGGGCTCGACGGTCATCGTCAACACCGACGCCTTCGAGGAGCGCAACCTCCACAAGGCGGGGTACACATCCAACCCGTTGGAAGACGGCTCGCTCAAGGGCTTCCGCCTGTACCAGGTGCCCATGACCTCGATCACGATGGAAGCGGTCAAGCCGTCGGGGACCAAACCACGCGACGCCGAGCGGTCCAAGAACTTCTTCGCCCTCGGCCTGATCAGCTTCATGTACACCCGGCCGGTCGAGCCGACCCTCGAGTGGATCCAACAGCGCTTCGCCAAGGCCCCGATGGTCGCCGCCGCCAACACCCTGGCGTTCAAGGCGGGCTGGAACTTCGGTGACACCGCCGAACTGTTCGATTCCGTCTTCGAGGTCCGTCCGGCCCACCTCGAGCCGGGCACGTACACCAACATCTCCGGCAACACGGCGATCGCGTGGGGTCTGATCGCAGCCAGCCAGCTGTCGGAGCTGCCCCTCTTCCTCGGCAGCTATCCCATCACGCCGGCGTCGGACATCCTCCACGAGCTGTCGAAGCACAAGAACTTCGGCGTGCGCACCATGCAGGCCGAGGACGAGATCGCCGGCATCGGTGCCGCCCTCGGCGCCGCTTACGGCGGGGCGCTGGGCGTGACAACCACGAGCGGCCCGGGCATCGCCTTGAAGAGCGAGACGATGGGCTTGGCCGTGAGCCTCGAGCTGCCGCTGCTGATCCTCGACATCCAGCGCGGAGGCCCGTCCACGGGCCTGCCGACCAAGACCGAGCAGGCCGACTTGTTGCAGGCGATGTACGGTCGCCACGGCGAGTCCCCGATCCCGATCGTGGCGCCGGCCACGCCGGGCGACTGCTTCTTCGTGGCGATCGAAGCGGCGCGCATCGCCCTGCGGTACCGGACGCCGGTGCTCATCCTCTCCGACGGGTACCTGGCCAACGGCGCCGAGCCGTGGCGGGTTCCCGACGTGGCGAGCCTGCCGGACATCAGGGTGCCGTTCGCCACGGCAGCCAACCACGAGTACCCTGACGGCACACCGGCGTTCTGGCCGTACCTCCGCGACCCCGACACGCTCGCCCGCGCATGGGCGGTGCCAGGCACGCCCGGCCTCGAGCACCGCATCGGGGGCCTCGAGAAGGCGGACGGCTCCGGCGCCGTGTCCTACGCCCCGGCCAACCACGACAGGATGGTCCACCTGCGGGCGGCCAAGGTCGCCGGGATCGCGAGGGATATCCCTCCCGTCGTGGTGGACGACCCCGACGGCGACTCCGACCTGCTGCTGCTCGGCTGGGGGTCCACCTACGGGGCCATCGCCGCCGCCGCCCGCCGGGCGCGCGCCCGAGGGCACCGGGTGGCGACCGCCCACCTCCGCCACCTCAACCCCTTCCCGGCCAACCTCGGGGATGTCGTCCGCCGCTACCCCCGGATCCTCGTGCCGGAGATGAACCTCGGCCAGCTCGTCAAGCTGGTCCGCGCCGAGTTCCTGGTCGACGCCATGCCGCTGTCGAAGGTGAGCGGCCAGCCGTTCCGTGCGGCGGAGGTGGAGCGGGCCGTCCTCGACCTGCTCGGCGACACGGGGGCGGCCACCGGCACCGACCGCACGGACAACGGCACAGTGGCCGAGACAGTGGAGGACCAGTGACCGACGTCGCAGTCCCCGTGACGACCAAGAAGGACTGGACCAGCGACCAGGAGGTCCGCTGGTGCCCCGGCTGCGGCGACTACTCGATCCTGACTGCCGTACAGATGCTCATGCCCGAGCTGGGGGTGCGCAGGGAGGACACCGTCTTCATCTCCGGGATCGGTTGCAGCTCCCGCTTCCCGTACTACATGAACACCTACGGCATCCACTCGATCCACGGCCGGGCGCCGGCGATAGCGACCGGGCTGGCGGTGACCCGGCCGGAGCTGCACGTCTGGGTGATCACCGGCGACGGCGACGCCCTGTCGATCGGCGGCAACCACCTGCTGCACGCCCTTCGCCGCAACGTCAAGCTGACGATCCTGCTGTTCAACAACCAGATCTACGGGTTGACAAAGGGCCAGTACAGCCCGACGTCGGAGGAGGGCAAGGTCACCAAGTCGACGCCCTTCGGGTCGCTCGACCACCCGTACAACCCGGTTTCCCTGGCCCTCGGCGCCGAGGCGACGTTCGTGGCCCGCACCCACGACATGGACCGCAAGCACATGATGGAGACGTTCCGCCGGGCGCACGAGCACCGGGGCGCCTCTCTAGTCGAGGTCTACCAGAACTGCAACGTGTTCAACGACGGCGCCTTCGAGGAGATCACCGCCAAGGACGCCCGCCCCCACATGCTGATCCCGTTGCGCCACGGCGAGCCGATCCGCTTCGGCCCGGAGGGGGAGCGGGGCGTCGTGATGGACGGCGGCGTGGCGCGGATCGTGGAGGTCGCCGACGCCGGCGTCGAAGCCCTGGCGGTCCACGACGAGCACCGGGAGGACCCGAGCTTCGCCTTCGCCCTGTCCCGGCTGGCGACCGGCCCCCACACGCCCACGCCGATCGGGGTCTTCCGGGACGTGCAACGCATCGACTACGGCTCGCAGGTCAACCAGCAGCTGGTGGAAGCAACCACGACGAAAGGCCCCGCCGACCTCGCCGCTCTCCTGTCATCGGGCTCGACCTGGACGGTGGGCTGAGCCTGCCCCCCGCCGGCGCCGGCGTGACCATGCAGTCGGAGCTCTCCGGCGGGGAACAGCAGCGCGTCGCCATCGCCCGAGCCCTCGTCAACGACCCTCGGCTCATACTCGCCGACGAGCCAACCGGAAACCTCGACACGGCCACCGGCGATGCGATCTTCGACCTGCTCGCCGCACTCCGCTCCGAGCACGACACCACGATCCTCGTTGCAACCCACGACGACGAGATCGCGGAGCGCTGCGACCGTACCATCAGGCTCGCCGACGGGAAGGTGGAGCTGTGATCCGCAACGCAGGAGCCCTGCCATGACCACTCTGGCTTTCATCTCCCGGTTCCTGCTCGGAGCCATATTCATCCTTTCCGGCGGCACCAAGATTGGAACTCCGACCGAGCTGGGAGCGACGCTCGTTCGCTACGCGCTGTTGCCGGCCTGGAGCCTCAGGATCGCAGCGAGGGTAAGCCCCACCCTTGCCCCACCCTCGAGTTGATTGCCGCGGTTTCACTCCTGCTCGGCGTCGAGGAAGCGGCCGGGGCACTCGCAGCAGCCGGGTTGCGCGGCGCCTTCACCGCCGCGATCGGCATCAACCTGGTGCGTGGCAGGACCTTCGAGTGCGGCTGTGCCGGCGCCTCGCCCAGCCACATATCGTGGGGACACGTCGTCGTACTCGTCGTATTCCTGCAGATCGGCATTGTCCGCCGGCTCGACGCAGTCGAGTCCCGCCCGGCCGCCCATGCGAGCCATTCTTCTGCGTCTGGGCAGGGCCCCGACATCGGCGACCCGCTACCAGCCTTCGCCGCTCCCACTCCGGACGGATCGATGGTTTCTACAGAGGCCTTCGGCGGCCAGCCACGGGTCCTCGTGTTCGTGAGTGCCGGCTGCGGCCCGTGCCATGCGCTCATGGAAGAGCTCGCCGGTGCCCGCGACCTGTGGGGAGCCGTCACCGTGGTGACACAACGCGAGGACCTCCAAGCCCTCGGTGTGCCCAAGGGGGTGACCGTATTGCTGCAAGACGGGAGGGAGATGGAAGACCTGCTCGGCCTCGTGAGCTCCCCGTCTGGCATAACCCTGACGCAGGCCGGCATC
>JAJZJY010000286.1 GCA_021809885.1 Actinomycetes bacterium | reverse complement strand
TGGTGTCGCGGCCCGGACCACCCGGGCCGCGAAACGTCATGTTCCCGAGGGGGAGCTGCTGGCCCGCTGGCGGGCGGAGCTGGCGTCGATCGGCTGGTCGGTCGCCGCCGTCAACGAGGCGGTCGATGCCGCTTCGGGGGCCCGGATCGTCGGCGAGGCGAGCCTCGCCGAGGTGCACCGGGTCCTCGGCGTGGTCCTGGCTGATGACGGTGCGCCGGCTCGGATGAAGGTGTTCTCCCGCCGTCATCTGCTCGTCGAGCTCGCCCCGCATCTCTACGGGTGGGAGCCGCGGCTGGTCGATGCGGTCGCCGCCCGGGTCCTCGCCGACCCCGACGTGATCCCGCTGATCGGGGTGGCAGGGGCGATCGAACCGGTCCACGCGCTCGCCTCGGTGATCGCCCGGGAGGAGGTGATCGCCTCGCGGATCGCCGCCGGGCTCGACCGCACCGACGCCCCCGTCGCAGCACCCGGCATGGTGGCCGCCGCGGTCGCCGCCACCGAGACCAGCATCGGCGGGCGGCTGGCCGGCGGAGCAGCGCCGGGCGGTCGAAGCGATCTGCTCTTCCGGGCGTGGAGTCGAGCTGGTGGTGGGTGTCGCCGGTGCCGGGAAGACCACCATGCTCGCCGCTGTCGCCTCCGCGTTCGAAGCCTCCGGCTGCCAGGTGCTCGGCACAGCGACCGCCGGCCAGGCGGCCCGCACCCTCGCCGACGGGGCGGCGCTCCCCACCTCCTCCACGCTGGCGTCCCTGGTCGGCCGGCTCGACCGCGGCCAGCTCCTCCTGGATGAGCGGAGCGTGGTGATCCTGGATGAGGCGGGGATGACCGACGATGTCGACCTGGCCCGTCTCGCCACTCACGCCCAGCTCGCCGGGGCCAAGCTGATCGTGGTCGGCGACCACCGTCAGCTCGGTGCTGTCGGCCCCGGCGGCGCCCTCGCCGCGTTGGTCGCCCGCCACCCCGACGCCGTCCACCATCTCGACCACAACCGCCGGCAGCCCAACCCCGAGGAGCGGGCCGCTCTCGAGCAGCTCCGCGACAGCGACATCAACCGGGCTGTCGACTGGTACGCCGGCCACGACCGGATCCGGCCGGTCGAGGACCGCGACGTGGCTTTGCGGGCGGCGGTGGACGGGTGGGCGGCCGACACCGCCACCGGCGCCGAGGTCGCCCTGCTCGCATGGAGGCGGGCCAACGTCGCGGAGCTCAACACGAAGGCTCGGGCGTGGATGGCCGCCACCGGACGGCTCACCGGCCCCGAGCTCGACGTGGACGGTGTCTCCTACCGGGCCGCGGACCGGGTGATCGCGCTCGCCCCGGACCGTGACGCCGGGCTGGTCACCTCCCAGCGGGCCATCGTCACCACCGTTGACGTCGACATCGGCACGGTCATGCTGCGCACCGGCGACGGCCGCCAGATCGCCCTCGGAGGCGGTCAGCTCGGCGCCGACCGCCTCGGCCACGCCTACGCCACCACCGTCCACCGATTCCAGGGCTCGACGGTTGAGCGTGCCCATCTGTTCGCGGATGGTGGCGGACGGGAGCTCGCCTATGTGGCCATGAGCCGAGCCCGGCGGGCCTCGACCGCCTATGTGGTCGCCGACGACCTCGGCCAAGCCGCCGAGGACCGGCTCGCAGCCCTCGTCGACGCCGAACGCAGCCGGCTCGACCAGGAGACCCGCCGCCTCCACACGACCCTCGACGTCCTCGACCAGCGCAGCGTCACCGCCTCCCGGCGCTGGCAACGAGCTGCCAGCGAGCACACCGCCGCCACCAGGAGCCAGCAGCGCCTCGGCCGAGCCCTCGACACCACCCGCCGCCGCCTCGAGCAACCCGACCCGCCCGACCGGGCCACCCTCCTTCGTCGCACGCCGGCCAACTGGCAACCAGCCCCCCGACACGCCATCGAGCCCGAACTGCCGGCGACCCACGAGGCCCCAGGGCTGTAGCCGGCAGTCTCGGGGACTGCCGGAGACTGTTCCGGCTGACGCTCTGCGTGCGCGTTCTGGCGTGAGAACGAGCTCTGCTGAAGACCAGATCCGTATTCTTCAGTGAAGCGGAAGGCTGTGGCCTCCCCGGGAGGCGACCTCGATGACGAACTGATCGAGGTGAGGGTCGTCAGGGGCGTGCGGGTAGGCCGCGAAGTAGGCGTCGACGACTTCTTGGGCGCTCCGGAAGCCCGTCTGGGGCCAGATGGCGACCATGTCGGCCTGATCGTTGGGGTCGGCTCGGTACATCTTCATGACGAAGACGACCTTGAGCGGTGCGCCGAGGACGAGCAGCCGCGGGTGGTCCATCAACACGTCGCAGTCGTCGCGCTCGAAGGTGGCGGGGAGGAACATGGCGGCGTTGTCGTTCAGCCAGCCGGCCGGAAGGTCGTGGGCGGCGGCGACTTGTTCCACTGCTCGCCTCAACTCGTCATCGAAGCGGGCGACGCTGTCGACGTCCTCGGTGCTGGCGCGCAGTCCCCGCCATGCGAGCAGCGACCCGCCAACGATGACCACCACATGTTGTGTTCCGCCGGGATCGAGCCGCTCAGGCACTTCGGCGACGAGCTCGATGATCTCCGCGCCGGTGAGCGGACGGGCGGCCGTCATCCGGCCTGCCGCCACAAGCTGGCGGTCGGGATGAGGACCTTCCGGCACGCCAGTTGTGGCGGGGTGGCCGCAGCGGCCGTCGCCCGCATGCGCGGTGTGCCGAACCCCTCCCAGGTGACGGCGAGCGGGGGGATCTTCTTGGTCCAAGCGGGTCGGGGTGTGCCGCTGTCATCGGAGACCTTCTCGGCGATGCCAGCCAGCAGGTTGTCGAAGAACACCGACCCGGACGCCGGGGGCCTGGAGCGGACGGCTTGAGCCGACTCCTCCGGATGGCGGCCGAGGTGGTCGAGGAAGGCCCGTAACCGGGTCCAGTCAGGCTGGTCCTGACCGGCCTGGTCCGTCGACCAGGCGTCGGAGAGCTCGGCCAGTTGGGGTCCTCGCGCGGAGGTTGACCGGCCCAGTTCCAGCTCCTGGCCCAGCGCGCCCAGCAGCTTGCGCAGCGTTCCCGTGGTCGGGTCGAGCTGGTCGTGTTCGATGCGGAAGACCGTCGTGAAGCAGACGTCGGCACGCTCGGCCAGGGCGCGCAACGACAGTCCGGCCTCGCGCCGGGCTTCCCTGACAAGGATCGCAGCGTCGGTCATCGGTGTAAGCATACCCGCTTACAGTGCTGAGGTGGGGGCGACTGCGTCCCCCGCCAATCGACCCCGTCCCGCTCGGGGCAGACCACAAGCAGGCACTCCACGGTTGACTGATGCGAAGGCGAAGGCGCCGCAAGACCTCCGCGGAGCGGTACTGACGGTGAACCGTCGGTCGAGCTCGGAAAGCCGGCGGTGGGTAGGCCGCCGAGCGAGCCGCCGAGGCGCACGTAGTCGGCATGATGGGCGCCTGCCACGTCGGCGGCCACGGCAGCGCAGGAACCCGTCGAGCAGCTTGCCCACCACTGTCAGTGGCTGTGGGTGGCGCCCCGTACCCGACTTGAGATAACGGTCGCTCTGCTCGCCTCCCTGGGCCGCCGGCTGGCGATAGGGGCAAGCGCAGATGGATCGTTCTGGTCAGGTGTTGGTGGCGTCGGTCACGACTCGAAGGCGGAGTGGCGCGCTGTAGCGGGAGGCGCCTGTCAAGGGGAGCCGGAAGCGGACCTGCCACTCTCCGGGCGGGATGGCATAGCCGAGGGACGGCGAGGCCGATGCCGTGGGCACTCTGACGTCGAGGCGCACGGAGGAGCCGGGAGCGATCTTGGCGGATACATCGGCGGTCAGCGGCGCCCAGCGCATGTCACCGTTGACGGTCTGTCCGCTCCTCGGGTCGATGACGACGCCGTAGAGGGTCCGATCGCTCTGCAGTGTCAGGGCGAGGGGTTGAACTCCCCGGTTGGTCAAACGGACCTTGGTGCGTAACGTCCGACCCGAGGGAACGGCCAGCTGGCCGTCGGCGGTGACCGAGACGATGGCGGGGTCGGCGTCCACCAGGTCGTTGCGTGGGCTGCCTGGGTGAGTGAGTTCTGCCTGCGGGTAGCGCAAGACGCCGACGATCAGCGCGACGTAGTCGCCGAGCGCCTCGTGGAGTCGCTGGGCGATCGGCTCGGCCCACGCCTCGACATGCACCTTGACCGGCGGGCGCTGGTCAGCAAGGTGGTCGATCCCGGGTGCCATCAGGATGGCTCGGGGGTCCTCTTGGCGGATGCGAGCCAGTTCTCGGCAGAGGATCTCCCATGGGCGCACGCTGCGGACCGTAGGCGCTCCGCGCCGTGAGCTGCTCGCAGTCGCACGCCATGTCGCCCGCGGTGTTCCAGAACGGCTGATCTGGGTGGGCCGACCTGTATCCTTCGACCTGTGCGTCGCGCGACACCCGGCTCGGTGATGATGCGGTCCCTGACGGGGCCGTGGTCGCGCACGTTGTAGCGAGCATCCTGCCCCGGTGACCCCGGGGCGCTTCCTCCTGCGGGCCCGGGTAGCCGGGCCGACTCTGCGGAGGAAGCAATGACCTCGACCTATCTCACCGTCGCCATCCCGTACGTGAACGCTGCGCCGCACCTCGGCTACGCCTACGGGCTGGTTCTTGCCGACATCGCCGCCCGGGCGCGCCGGACGGACGCTGAGGGCAGCGTGCGCCTGCTGGGCGGCACCGACGACTACTCGCTGAAGAACGTCCTGGCCGCCGAGGCGGCAGCGGTTCCGACCGGCGAGTTCGTGGCGGCACACGCAGCCCGCTTCGCCGGGCTGGCCGAGCCGCTGGCGATCAGCTTCGACGACTTCATCCAGACCAGCTCGGATGCCCGCCACGCACCGGCGGTCACCCGACTCTGGCAGCGGGTCGCCGAGCGAGGCGACCTGTACCGCCGGAGCTACCAGGGTCGGTACTGCGTCGGCTGCGAGCAGTTCTACGCCGACGCCGAGCTCGTCGACGGGCGCTGCCCCGAACACGCCACGCCTGCCGAACTCGTCGAGGAGGACAACTGGTTCTTCCGGCTGTCCGCCTACAGCGAGCACCTGGAGGCGGCCATCACCAGCGGCGAGCTCGCCATCACCCCCGACGCCTACCGGGCCGAGACCCTCGCGTTCGTGCGCGCCGGGCTGGACGACATCAGCGTGTCGCGCTCCGCCCGCCGAGCCCGCGGCTGGGGCATCCCCGTCCCCGGCGACACCGACCAGGTCATCTACGTCTGGTTCGACGCCCTCGGTAACTACCTGTCCGCGCTCGGCTACGCCACCCCCGCAGCCCCCGGCTACCAGCGATGGTGGGCCGGCAGCGGCGAGCGCATCCACGTCATCGGCAAAGGCATCCTTCGCTTCCACGCCATCTACTGGCCTGCCTTCCTCGCCTCCGCCGGCGAGGCCGCCCCCACCCGCATCCACGTCCACCCCTACCTCAGGGTCGACGGCGCCAAGGTCTCCAAGTCGGCCGGCGCCACCCTCGACCCCCTCGATGTCATCGGCCGCTACGGCCTCGACGCCCTCCGCTGGTGGTTCGCCCGAGCAGTCCACTCCGTCACCGACACCGACTTCAGCGAGGCCCGGCTCGTCCAGACCGCCAACGAAGACCTCGCCGGCGGGTTCGGCAACTACATCAACCGGGTTACCACCCTCCTGCAGCGCTACCGCCAGAGCGTCCTGCCCGACCTCGACGAGCCCTCCCACCCCGAGCTCCCCCGGCTCTGCGACACCGCCCGGGGGCGCCTCGCCGACCTGGACCTGCGAGGCGGCACCCAAGCGCTCCTCGACGCCGTCGCCACCCTCAACCGCGACCTCGAAGCCACCAGCCCCTGGAAGCTCGCCAAGGACCCCGCCCGCAGCGACGAGCTCGACCGGATCCTCCTCCGCCACCACCGCAGCGCCACCGTCCTCGTCGAAGCACTAGCCCCGATCCTGCCGGGCCTGGCCGCCAGTCTCAGGAGCCAGCTCACGCCCGTCGACGGGCGGCTACCAGCAGCCAGACCGGCCTACCCGCGCATCGAGACCCTCACCCAGCCACACGCCCAGAACGACAGCCTCCCGCCCGCGCCCACACCCTCCCCAACCCGCCCGTAGTCGGCGATCTGGCGGCCGGCGAGATGTCGGGCCGCCGGGCGACGGGCGTAGCGAACGACGCCGGCGACGACCGGCATGCACCTCAGGCGCCCTCTGCGGTCTCGGTCTCCAGGCCGAAGCGGATCACACCTACCGACGAACCTGTAGGATAACCGTACGGACTGCCGGGAGGTTGAGGTGGAAAGGTTCGTAGGAGTCGATGACGC
>JAJZJY010000285.1 GCA_021809885.1 Actinomycetes bacterium | reverse complement strand
CTTCCGGGGCGCCACGTGTCTCCGTGGCGGAGCGGCAAGATGCCGACCTGGCAGGGCCGATCGCCACTCTCGTGGGATTCGTTTCCGCGGACGACCGCTCGGCCGGGGCGCGGGGGTAGAGGTAACGGTGTGGCCGTCGGGAACCGTCTGGACCGCTTCCAGCGCCGCCACGGGTGGTTGGGTTTCCCCGTCGCGGTGCTCTACAAGTGCCTCGACGACCGGGCGACCTACCTCGCCGCGAACGTCACTTACTATGTTCTCGTTTCACTGTTCCCGCTGTCGTTGCTGTTCGTGAGCGCGGCGGGATTCTTTCTCGACGGCCACCCGAAGGTTCGGTCCGAACTGGTCACCGCTGCCGCTAGGGACCTGCCGGGCATCGGCCCCCAGATCCGCAAGGCTCTCACCGCTTTCAGTGGCAGCACCGTAGCTCTGGCTGTCGGCGCAGCCGGCACCCTCTATGGGGCGCTCGGGGCGACAACCTCAGCTCAGTGTGCCTTCAACCAGATCTACGGCATCCCCCGCTTCGAGCAGCCCAACCCGATAGTGACCCGGGTGCGGGGGCTGGGCCTGCTGGTGCTGCTCGGGGTGTTCATCCTCGCCTCGACCGGGTTGGCCGTGGCCGCCGCCACCGCCAGCGGTCCGTCGAGCCGGTACGGCCCGGTCCCCCGCGCCGGGGTATACATCGTCACCTTCGTCGTTGACCTCGTCCTCTTCAGTGGCGCCTTCAAGCTGCTCACGGCGTCCGATTTGCGCTTCCGCGATGTCCTGGCCGGCGGGGTGATCGCCGCTGGGGCCTGGGAGCTGCTGCAGACCCTCGGCGCCCGCTACATCGCCCACCTCATCGGCCACGAGACCGCCGTCTACGGGACTTTCGGAGTGGTGGTGGCCGCCATCGCATGGATCTACCTCGAGGCGCTGGCGTTGATGGTCGCGGCCGAGGTCAACGTCGTGCGCGAGCGTCGCCTGTGGCCGCGGGCGTTGTGGGGGCAGTACGTTGATGGCGTCGACTTCACCGACGGCGACCGCGGCTGCTACCGCATGTACCTGCAGGCGTGGCGCTTCAAGGGGTCGCAGCGGGTGGACATGGAGGGCCCGCCGCCCCGGTCTCCCGGCGCTGGTCGCCCGGGACGGACGGGCGGGAAACGCTCCGGTCGCCACCGCCCCCTCTTTGGGCTGGCGCTACGGCCGGGCCAAGAGCAGCGGCGCTCCCGGGACCGCCGGCCCCTCAGTCATCGGCGAGGCGACGGCGGCCAGCTCGGGGAGGACGGATGACCATGAGCCGGCGCAGCTTGCCGAAGCCCAGGCCACCAGGATCAGCGCGTCGACCCGCTCGGGGCGGGAGAGGCCAACTTGAGGCCGACACGCCCGCCCGGGGCTATGGCTGGTCGTCACCGCCGAGCCAGTCCGGCGACAGCATGGAAGTTTGGCCGCCCGACGCCGCCCCGATCAAGGGGCTGTCCACTTCTCGTCCAACGGCCGTTGGAGGATCGCCAAACGGCTACCCGGATGTCCGCAGCCGCCCCGGTCATCGCCGTAGCATTGTACTGGTGGGTGCCGCTGGTCGACCCTGGGGAGCGCCGCCCCGCCGCCCGGGATCTCGACGCCGGCCGGCGGCTGCGGGTCTTCGCTGACGGCTACGCCATGTCCGCCGCCCAGCGGGCCGCTGTCGTGCCCGTCGCCTGGCGGCGGGCCCGCAACACCAGCGTGACCATGGCCGCGGCGGCCGCCGCCGACCCGAACTTCGCCCGATGGTGGACCGGCGGCCCGCGGGAGCGAACCGCCCGCGCCGGTTCCGTTCTCCGCCTGCCCCTCAACGGCATGGATCAGGCAACGCCGGATCGCCGGGGGACAAGACGACCTATGAACCGGACGCGTGCGAGATGCTCCAGCGCCGGCTCATGTAAGGGTGTGCTCGGAGAGGAATCCCCTGATCACCCCGTCGGCCGCTGCGACATCGTCCGCTTGCTTCCAGCGCTCGACGAGCGTCGCACCGGGAACCAGCTCAGCCAGGCGTCGGGACACCGAGCGGGGGTGGTACTCATCGTCACCCTCCAGGACGAGCAAGGGCCGGTCAAGGCTGTGCAGTGCCCGGTCCTCGACGCTCCACACCAGCCGATCGGCGCCGAACAGGGCTTGCCTGAACGACGCCCAGGCGCCCTCGCCGGCCTCCGGGTGATCGCCTGCGATATCAGCCCGCCATTCGTCGAACAGTCGCAGGAACACGTCTCTGTTGTTGTCCAATCCGATCGGCTGCATGGCCACCGCAGCGGTTACCCGGGTGGGCACGTCGGCCAAGAGACGGGCGATGAAGGCCCCACCGATGCACATGCCCACGATGGCGAAGGTGTCGATCCCGAGGTGGTCCATGACGGCGAGCTGGTCGGCGGCGTAGCTGTGCCAGCCGTCGCCAGCCGTCACCGGCGCCCACGAAGTACCAGTGTTGCGCTGGTCCATGACCACAAGCCGGTAGTCGCCCGCGAGACGCTGGATGGGATTCCACGGTGAGCGCGCCCACACCTCTGCACGGGAGGCCGACAGCCCGCCGGGCGCCAGGCACAGCACCGCCGGGCCGCTACCCCTGCCCTCGTAGACGATCTGCACGTCGCCGACCACCAGCGTCTCCACGGCGCGGATGGTAGGCGCTCCGAGCCGCCGCCAATCCGGAAAACTGTCGCACCGCACCATGAGCGCTCGTACACACCCGCTACACCTACGTGGTCATGGTGGCCGCCGGCGGCCTCGTCACCCTCGCCGCGCACGCCGGGTCACCTCCCTGTACATGCAGCAGGTGCTGGGCTTCTCCCCGACCCTGGCCGGGCTCGCCTTCGTGCCGATGGCGCTGCTCTTCGCCGTCGGCGCGGTCGTCTCGGAGCGGCTTGCCGGGAGGTCGGCAAGGACCGGTTTGAAGCGCGACGGCATCGCCTCGGTGAGCCTGCTCGGGTCGGGCACCGCGTTCTGGCAGGCTGGGCAGCCCGATTCGCAACTCGTCTCATTATGTGAACTTTCAATTGCATATAGTGGGACACCCTCGGTACCGTCCGGTGATGGTTCGTCAGGTGGCGTACGCCCAGGGGCACGCCGACAGCGTGCTTCGCTCCCAGACCTGGCGCGGAGCGGACAACTCCGCCGGCTACCTCTTGGGCCACCTCGCGCCGGGCATGAGCGTCCTCGATGTCGGATGTGGCCCGGGGACGATCACGATCGACCTGGCCCGCCTCGTAGCCCCGGGCCGGGTGCTCGGAGTCGACGTCGAGGCCAAGGTGATCGAACAGGCCCGCTCCGATGCCGAGCGCCAGGGAGTCTACAACGTGACCTTCGCGCTCGGTGACGTCTACGACTTGCCCGCCTCTCCCCCCGACGCCCCGGGCGAGGGCTTCGACGTCGTCCACGCCCACCAGGTGCTCCTGCACCTCGTCGACCCGGTGTCGGCGCTGGCGAAGATGCTCGGCGCGACCCGCCCCGGTGGCATCGTGGCAGCCCGGGACACCGACTACGGCGCCATGGTCTGGTGGCCGCCCGACCCCCGCCTCGATCGCTGGATGGAGATCTACCGAGGCGTCGCCCACGACGCCGGCACCGAGCCCGACGCCGGGCGGCGCCTCCTCGCCTGGGCGCACGCCGCCGGCGCCGTCGATGTCAGCCCGAGCGCGTCGCACTGGCTGCATGGCACGCCCGGTGAGCGGGTCGATTGGGGGACGATGTGGGCCGAGCGGATCGTGTCCTCCACGGTCGCGGAGCGTGCCATCGCCAGCGGCCGCTCCACTCCCGAGGAACTGGCCGGCATCGCCACCGCCTGGCGAGCATGGACCCAGCACCCCGACGGCTGGTTCCTCATCCCCCACGGCGAGATCGTCTGCCGAGGTCCACAACGACCCGCCAAGCTCCCCGGCGCCGTCACGAGGTCCGGCTGAGTGATCGGGCCAGCGGTCGGGGATCCGCACGGCATGAGTCCCGGCTGCCACCCCGTTCCACCCGGTGAGACGGAGCGCGGAGCGATCGGCGACATCGGCACCAGCTCAGGTGCGTGACCCGCCACCGTGAGCTCTTGGCCGCCACCGTTCAGCGGCCCGTGGTCGTAGCGAAGCCCTTGACCGTGGGCGCCTCGTGGCTCTCGACGTCACGCCGAGATGGCGCCTCTGACGCCTCCAGCTGCCAGGCCGGCACTGGGCGACCGAGGAGGAAGCCTTGGAGAACGTCACAGTCGAGGCGGCGCACGACGGCCAGCTCGGCTGCTGTCTCGACACCCTCGGCGACCACCTCGAGGCCGAGGTCGTGGGCCAGTCGTACGACGGCGCCCAGCACACGGGTGTCGCCGTGCTCGGCCACGTCCTCCACGAAGGCGCGGTCGACTTTCAGCTGGTCGACCGGGAGGCGCCGCAGGTAGGCGAGCGAGGAGTAGCCGGTGCCGAAGTCGTCGATCGAGAGGAGCACGCCGATCTCCTTGAGCTTCGACAACACCCCCATGTGCTCGGCGTCCTCGGCGAGCAGGATGGTCTCGGTGATCTCGAGGGTCAAGCGCTCGGCGGGCATACCTGTCCGCTCCAGGACCCGCGCGACGCGTCGGACGAAGTCCCGGTCGTCGAGCTGGCGGGCCGAGACGTTGACTGCCATGCGCGGGGTTTGGCCGAGCGGGTCCGCCCAGGCCACCGCCTGGCGGCAGGCCTCCTCGAGCACCCATTCGCCGATCGGCACCATCAAGCCGGACTTCTCGGCAATGGGGACGAAGTCGCCCGGGGAGATGGTCCCGTAGTCGGGGTGCTCCCAGCGCAACAGGGCCTCGAAGCCCGCCGCCGCACCGGTCCGGGCTTCGAACACCGGCTGGTAGTAGAGGCGCAGCTCGTGGCGCTCGAGGGCCTGGTGCATGCCGCTCGCGGTGGCGAAGTGGGTCGCCTGGGGGCTCTCGTCCAGCTCGACCAGGGCCACCCGGTCGCGCCCGGCCCGCTTGGCCACGTACATGGCGGCGTCGGCTCGGGCCAGCACCTCTTCTGAGCGATGCCCGGGCAGGATGACGAGCGCCACCCCCACGCTCACGGTAACTGCCAGGGTCTCGGCGCCCACGGTGATCGGCCGGGCGATCGCCGCCCGGAGGCGCTCGGCTCGCCGCTCCATCTCGGCGACCGGGCTGGCCAAGTCCTCGAGGAGGAGCAGGAACTCGTCGCCGCCCAGCCGGGCGACCACGTCGCCGGGTCGGACGCCGGCCTGCAGGCGCCCGGCGATCTCCACCAGCAGAGCGTCGCCGGCGGCGTGGCCGTACACGTCGTTCACGACCTTGAAATCGTCGACGTCGACGAACACCAGGGCTAGCGTCGACCCGGTGCGGGCCTGGCGACTCAGTGCCCGCTCGAGGCGATCGGTCAAGACGAGTCGGTTGGCCAGCCCGGTGAGCGGATCCTCCAGGGCGAGGCTGGCCAGGCGGCCGTGCAGCGACTCGAGCTCGGCGTCGAAGCGTGTCGCCATGTCCACGACGCTGGCGTGGCTGCTGCGCACGACCATGGCCTGTGCCTCGGCCAGCAGGGCGCTGGGCGTACCCAACCTGGCCGCTTCCTCGGCCAGCACCGCGCAGGTCCGGTTGGCCCACCAGAAGTTGAGTTTGGTCAGCATCGCCACCGACAGGATGTGGCGTGTAGCGGTCGGCTGGGGAGCTCCGGGCTGCCCAGCCACGTCGGAGTGGTCGCCGCTGTGGGTGGCCGCCCGGGCGAGGCGCCGGTGCAGCGAGACGTCAGCAGCCCGACCCGGCGCCACCAGGCGGCTGCGCTGCCGGGCGGCGACGTCGCCGAGCGAGGCGATCTGCGACCGCACCGCGGAATCCGCCCGCGCGCCAGTCTCCAGCCATCGGGCGATGGCACGGGTGGCGATCGACGTGACGGTCCACACCGGGTCGACCTCTACATCGCTGTTGGCGACCGGCTCGAGAGTCGCCAGGTAGATCTCCGAGAGATACTTTCGCTGGCAGAACTCCACGATGTCGTCGTCTCGGGCTGCCAGGGCGCGTCCGAGCGCCCGCCGCGGGTCGCCCCCCGGCCTGGTGCCGTCGGTGGCCGCCCGACCCTCCGGGGACTCGTCGACCGCTCCAGCTGCGGTATCGTCATTCACCGGCCGAAGTATCGGCACGATGCCCCCTCACCTTGAGATTCGAGTCACCTCTGATTGGGGGGGGAGAGGGACGGTGACCCTCGGGCGGGTCGACGACGTAGCAGACGTCTCCGAGCACTACATCTCCATGGCGGAGATCGGCTACGCCGTAGGTGTTCGTCGCCGCCTGCGCCCCACCGGTG
>JAJZJY010000284.1 GCA_021809885.1 Actinomycetes bacterium | reverse complement strand
CGCCGCCTCGACGAGCAACCGGATCGGCGTCCGCCTCGACGGGCCGGCGCTGGCGACGGTCGCCGGCGAGCTGCCGCCCGAAGGCGTCGTGACCGGTGCCGTGCAGGTGCCCCCGAGCGGCAGGCCGGTGGTGTTCCTGGCCGACCACCCCGTCACCGGCGGCTACCCGGTCGTGGCCGTCCTCGCCGACGGCGAGGCCGTGGCAGCGGCAGCCCAGATCCGCCCCGGCCAACAGGTGCGCTTCCGCCGCGCCGGCGCCTCCCCGACCCGGTCGTCGGGCGGCTGGCAGTAGGTTGGCCGCAGGAGGCCGGATGGCCGCAGCGACGGGAGGCGAGGTGGGAGAGCAGCCGGCCGACTGGCTCGTCGCCATCGACCTCCAGCACGTCTTCGCCGACGCCTCCAGCGAGTGGCGGGCACCCCGGTTCGCATCCGTGCTCGATCCGATCAGCGCCCTCATCGCCCGGTACAGGCCGCGCGTCGTGCTCACCCGGTTCGTCGCCCCCGCCCGCCCCGACGGCGCCTGGGTCGACTACTACCGGCGCTTCCCCTGGGCCCTGCAGCCGTCCCGGTCCCAGCTGTGGGACCTCGTCGACGGGCTGGAGGGTGAGGTCCTCACGACGACCACGTTCGGCAAGTGGGGGCCGGCGCTCCAAGCCCTCGTCGGGCCGGCCAGCCGGCTGGTGCTGGCCGGCGTCAGCACCGACTGCTGCGTGCTGTCCACCGCCCTCGCCGCCGCTGACGCCGGCGTGGCCGTGCGGGTCGTGCGCGAGGCGTGCGCCGGCGCCGACGACGCCGCCCACGAGCGTGCCCTCGAGGCCATGGCGATGTACGCCCCCCTGGTGGAGGTCGTCTCCCTCGACGACGCCCTACGGGACCAGCCAGGGGGGTAGCTCCCCAGGCGGATCCCGACCAAGATGGTCGGGCCGGCCCGGGGAGGGTGAAGACCCTGCGCCCCACTGGGCCAGACCCCTGGAGCGGGGTCGATGGTGAGGTGGGAGGACTTTCGGCTGGAAGGTGCGCGAGCCCAGGAGGGGGGTGCAGGGGTAGCTTGTAGCGATGCTGCTGGAGTCGATCAACTCGCCGACCGACCTCCGCCGGCTCGACCACGACCAGCTCGAGTGCCTGGCCGGCGAGATCCGGCAGTTCATCGTGCAGGCGGTGTCGGTGACGGGTGGCCACCTCGGGTCCAACCTCGGCGCCGTGGAGCTCACGCTCGCGCTCCACCGGGTGTTCAGCTCGCCCCGGGACATCATCCTCTGGGACACCGGCCACCAGGCGTACGTGCACAAGATCGTGACGGGGCGCCGGGAGATGTTCGGCACGCTCCGCCAAGGGGGCGGACTCTCCGGCTACCCCTCCCGCGCCGAGTCCGTCCACGACTGGGTGGAGAACAGCCACGCCTCCACCATCCTTTCGTACGCCCACGGCATGGCGGCCGCCGTCGCCCGCGGCGCCACCGCCCCCGACCGCCGGATCGTGGCCGTGATCGGCGACGGCTCGCTCACCGGAGGCATGGCGTTCGAGGGGCTCAACAACCTCGGCCACAGCGGCAGCCGGGTCATGGTCGTGCTCAACGACAACGGACGCTCCTACGCCCCGACAGTGTCGCGGCTGTCGGAGAGCCTCACCCGCCTCCGCATGCACCCCGGGCTGTCGTCGGTCCGCACCCGGATGGAGGACGCCCTGCGCGAGCTCCCCGGCGTCGGCGGGTTCGCCTACTCGAGCCTCCAGGGCTTCTACTCGGCGGTGCGGGAGGTGGTGGAGCCGCCTGTGTTCTTCGAGGCTCTCGGGGTGCGCTACGTCGGCCCCATCGACGGCCACGACATCGCCGGCATGGAGACGCTGCTGCGGCAGGCGGCCGAGTTCGACGGGCCGATCGTGGTCCACGTGCTGACCCAGAAGGGCCGGGGCTACGGCCCGGCTGAAGCCGACGACGAGAAGTGCCTGCACGACGCCCCCGTCTTCGACCCGACCACGGACCCGACCGAGGCGTCGCGGGCGCTGAAGGGCTACACCCAGGCGTTCAACGAGGCGATGCTCGAGATCGGCGAGCGCAACCCTGCCGTCGTGGCGTTGACAGCAGCCATGCCCGGACCCACCGGCCTGCTGCCGTTCGCCGACCGGTTCCCCGACCGCTTCTTCGACGTCGGCATCGCCGAGCAGCACGCCGTCACCTCCGCCGCCGGCATGGCGATGCTCGGCCTGCGGCCGGTCGTCGCCGTCTACTCGACGTTCTTGTCGCGCGCCTTCGACCAGGCCAACCTGGACGTCGGGCTGCACGGCCTGCCCGTCGTGTTCGCCCTCGACCGCGCCGGGATCACCGGCGACAACGGCCCCTCGCACCACGGGGTCCTCGACCTGGCACTCTGCCTTCGCATCCCGGGCATGACGGTGTTCGCCCCCTCGTCGGCCCAGGAGCTGCGGGCCATGCTCGACACCGCCCTGGAGCTGTCCGGCCCGTCCGCCATCCGCTACCCGAGCGGAGCCGCCCGCCAGGTGCCGGCGTCGTCGGCGGGTATCGGGTTGGCGGCCCGCAAGATCCGCTCCGGGAACGGTTCGGTGTGCATCCTCGCCGTCGGCAAGCTCGTCGAGGAGGCCGAGGAGGCGGCCGAGCTGCTCGCCGAGGAAGGTGTGGACGCGACCGTCTGGGACGTGCGGGTCGTGCGCCCACTCGACCCCAAGATGGTGATCGACGCCGGCCGCCACGAGCTGGTCGTGACGGTGGAGGACGGGGTCCGCGTCGGCGGGGCCGGCTCGCTCATCGCCGACGCCGTCGCCGACCTCGCCGAGACGCGCCTGTGCCCGCCGGTGCTCGTGCTCGGCATCCCTACGAGCTACGTGCCACACGGCTCGGTGGGCACGATCCTCTCCCAGCTCGGACTCGACGGGGCCGGGATAGCCGCCTCCACCCTGAAGGCGACCAGCGCGCGCGAGCAGATCGACTAGGGGCGGGGCGCCGGCGAGCGCCGGCGGCGAGCATGCGTCGAGCATGCGTCGATGACGTCCACCGGCTCGCGGCCGGGTGCGGCGGGCGATACCACTGTGAGTAGCGCTGGGTGGCACTGGAGGCGGCCGGGCGGGGCGGCCCTTGGGAAGTTTGGAAGGTTGTTGTTGCTGGACGACGATGCGCTTCCAAAGTTCACCGGCGAGCCGCCGTCCACGACCGCTGTGGGTGGCGAGGAAGAGGTGATGTGCAGGGGGATGAGGTCACGAGGCGGCCCGCACGGCAGACTCTCATCGTGACCCGCTCGAGGCCCCAGCCGTTGCCGGCCGCCCTCCGCACCGAGTCCGCACCGGGGGAGGGGGGCCGCTCGGTCGCGGGTCGCTGGAAACAGGTGCCGATCTGAGCAACCGCAGCCTCGTCGTCTTCGACTGCGACGGCACGCTTGTCGACAGCGAGCCGATCGCGGCCCGCGTCGAAGCCGAGCTCCTCTCCGCCCGCGGCGTCGACATCACCGCCGAGGAGGTGATCGACCGGTTCACGGGGCTGTCCGGCGCCGCCACCAGCCGGCTCGTGGAGGACGGATGGGGTGTGCGACTCGGCGACGACTTCCACGCCGAGAAAGCCGCCCGGCTGGCAGCGGCATTCGCCGGCGAGCTCCGCCCCGTCGCCGGCATCCCCAAACTGCTCGAGCGCACCGAAGGCGACATCTGCGTGGCGTCGTCGAGCGGACCGCAGCGAATCTCCCTCTCGCTCGAGCTCACCGGGCTCGCCCGCTGGTTCCCGCCAGCGGCGCGGTTCTCGGCGGCGATGGTCGAGCGTGGCAAGCCGGCCCCGGACTTGTTCCTGCTCGCGTCGGAGCGGATGGGCTTTCCCGCTGGCGGCTGCATCGTCGTCGAGGACAGCCCATACGGCGTCCAGGCCGGCGTTGCGGCCGGCATGACGGTGATCGGGTTCACCGCCGGCGGCCACTGCCGCCCCGGCCTGGGCGCCCAGCTGCGAGCGGCCGGCGCCGCGACCGTGGCGTCCGACGCCACGGAACTGGCCGCCCACCTCCCGCTCCGGAGCAGGGACCAGAGCAGCCCTCCACCGCCCGGCCGGCGCCAACCGGTCCCCGGGCGGCCTGCTCGGCATCGGCCGTGAGGGTCGCTCCAGCAAGGAGGCCACGCCGTGCGACCGATCACCAGCTACCCCGCTGCTTCGAGGGTTCGGTCCCTGGCTCGAGATCGTGCCCGAGTGAGCGGGGCAGGGTCACGGGCCACCTGGCTCCCAGTCAGGCGCCGGCCACTCCGGGCCTGCAAGCGGCTCGAGCAGCTCTGGGCCGTCGTTGGCTACAGCGTTGACCCTGGGGCCCACCGGCCAGCTCTCCCAGCCGTCGTCGGGCGCCGGCAGGAGCAGGGGGAGCAGGGCGCCAGGATCCTCGACCCGGGGGTCGAGCCACGTCGAGGCGGCGGCGGCGTCGAGCACAACCGGCATCCGCTCGTGGATGTGCCGCAGTGAGTCGTTGGCCGACGTCGTAACGATGGCGGCCGTGCGGACAGGAGGGTTGGCGGGCTGAGCCGGGTCACGCCACGCGTCCCACAGGCCGGCGAACGCCAAGGGCCCACCGCGTCTGTGGATGGCGTAGGGCTGCCGGCCCCGGCCGGCCACACGCCACTCCCAGAAGGAATCGGCCGGAAGGACGCAGCGCCGGCGGGTCAGTGCCCGCCGGAACGCCGGCTTGACCGCGACGGTCTCGGCCCGGGCGTTGATCATCCGGGCGGCCCCCGAGCGGTCCCGCGCCCACGAGGGCACCAGCCCCCAGCGCATGGTGCCGAGCCGGCGCTCACCCGACCGGCCGGCAGCCACCACGTACACGGGGTCGGTAGGGGCCACGTTCCACCTGGGAGGCAGCGGCTCGTCGACCACGACCGAGTCGACGGCGTAGCGCTCCACGAGCTCGTCGATCGTGGACGCGGACACGTACCGGCCGCACACGGTGGAGGAGCGTACCGGGGGCCGTGCCGAGTGCCGTCGCCGGTCGTAGGCTCGGCGCCATCCGATGAGCGCGCTCCCCCTCCCCGTAGCGGCGATCGTCGGGGTGACCACGGGTCACCCGCCGGCCGTCGACCTGCAAACCCTGCTGCTCGACTGGCTGTGGAGACCGTTCCCGATCGGCGTCGACGTCGCTCTTCTCGCAGCGGCCGGATGGTACCTGCGCTCGGTGGACCAACTGGACGCCCGCGGCCGGCACTGGTCCTGGTGGCGGACAGCCGCGTTCATGAGCGGGCTGTTGACCGTGTGGCTGGCGCTGTGCTCGTCGGTGGCCACCTTGGCCGAGTCGAGCTTCGCCTTCCACATCACCCAGAAGCTCCTGCTCATGGTCATCGCACCACCACTCGGCGCCCTGGGGGCACCGATGACCCTGCTGCTCCAGACGTCCAACAGACGGCTCAAGACAGGCGTACTCCGGGGGCTGCACTCCAGGGTGTTCGGCGTGGTCCGCCACCCGGTGCCGGTGTTCTTCATGTACTACCTGTCGATGTACGCCTTCTTCCTGTCGGGGGCGATCGGCTTCGCCATGGAGCACATGTGGCTCATGGACCTGATCAACCTCGGGTTCCTCATCAGCGCCATGCTCTTTTGGTGGCCGATGGTCGGGGTGGACCCGATCCCCGGCGGGCGTATGAACTCGGGGCTCAAGATCATCAACCTGCTGGTCGGCGTGCCCCTCATGTCGTTCCTCGGCATGGCGTTGATGGAGAAGCGGACGAGCGTCGCAGCCATGTACTCGCTGCGTAGCACCCATCTCGGCGGCGCCGTGCTGTGGATCGCCGGCGACGCCGCCACCCTCCTCGCCGTCATACCGATCTACGTCGAGTGGGTGCGCTCCGACGCCCGCCTCGCCAAGCGCATCGACGCCCGCCTCGATGCCGGGAAGCCGGTGCCTGCGCCGGCGCCGGCCGGCGCAGGCATGGCGGCAACCCTGCGCTCGCTGCGGCGGGGCTGAACCGGGGGCTGCCAGGGCTGGCGCCGGGGGCTGCCAGGGCTGGCGCCGGGGGCTGCCAGGGCTGCGCCGGGGGCTGTCAGGGGCTGAGAGACGGGGGGCAGCACCGGGGAGGTCGGGCGCTCGCCGATCCAGCTCGGAACTGGGTGCATTGGATGCACCCCGGTGCGTTCATCGGCGGAAACGGCACCGCTGTGCACCCACCCGCCACGAGGGCGACCACCTACCCCGCCGCTCCCGCCGGCCCCCGTCCCCGCCGGCCCCCGTCCCCGCCGGCGCCACGGGTAAGCCCCGCCGGCGCCCGTCCCCCGGTCAGTCCCCGGGGCCGATGACCCGCAGCTCGCCGGTGGCCTCCCGGTGGC
>JAJZJY010000283.1 GCA_021809885.1 Actinomycetes bacterium | reverse complement strand
GTAACCATTCAGGTCCCCCCGCGCGGAGCGCGCGATGGTCCACCATTAAGCGCGCGTGGATTGGTAGACCGGGGGTGTGGCCGGGTCGTCGCTCCGTCAGCAGTTGGACCAGGCCCTCGTTGCTGTGGGGGTATTGCGCTCGGAGAACGAGGCGTTGCGGGCCGAGGTGATCGCTTTGCGGGACCGGGTGACGCACCTGCTCACCGAGATGGGCCGCGACTCGAGCAACTCGTCTGCGCCGCCGTCGCGTGACGGGGTGGATGCCCGAAAGAAGCGGGCGGAACGCCGGGCGGAGGCCCGTGAGGCGAAACGGGCCGCGGGCAAACAGCCCGGCGCTCCGGGGGCGAACCTCAAGCGTCGCCGCCCCGATCTCACTGTCGGGCACGAGCCGGTGTGCTGCAAGGGTTGCGGCGCCGATCTCGCCGGGGCTCCGGTGGTCGGCGAGGTTCTCCGCCAGGTGATCGACCTCCCCGCAGTCGAGCCGGTCGTCACCGACCATGTCGCCTACCGCCGCCGCTGCGCGTGTGGGGTCGAGACACTCGGCGACATGCCGCCCGAAGCGAGGGCGCCGGTGTGTTGGGGCCCGGAGGTACGGGCTTTCGCGATCTACCTGTTGGTCCGTCAGCACCTTCCGGTGGAACGAACCGCTGAGCTGCTCGCCGATCTGCTCGACGCCCCTGTGTCGACCGGATGGCTCTGCCGGATACAGCTCGAGGCGTCCGGGCGCCTGGCGCCGTTCATGACCGAGCTCAAAGCCCAGCTCCGCCGGGCGCCGGTGGTCCATGCCGACGAGACCGGCACCCAAGTCGGGGTCACCAAGCACTGGATGCACACCCTCACCACCAACTTGTTGACCCTGATCGCCGTGCACCCCCGCCGCGGTGTCGAAGCGATCCGGGACATCGGGGTCCTGCCTGGTTACACCGGCACCATCGTCCATGACGGCTACAGCCCCTATGAGATCTTCGATGCCGCCACGCACGCTCAGTGCGGTGCCCACCTGCTACGTCACCTAGACGATGTGGGCCAAGCCGTGGCGTTCGAGTTGTGGACCAGCCAGCTCGCCGGGATCCTCATCGACGCCAAGAACGCATCCGAGACTGCCGCCGAGCGAGGAGCGCCTGTCGTCGATGATGTCCTCGCCGCTGCGATCGTGTCGCGCTACCACTCCACCCTCGACGTCGCGTTCGCCCTCCTTCCCGACGGGCCACCACCCCGGCTCCGTCACACCGGCGGGTGGAGCGTCGCCCAGCGAAAGGCGTGGAACCTCGCCATCCGCATGCGGACCGGCGCGGATGACATGCTGCGCTGCTTGGTCGACACCCGCGTCAGCCTCGACAACAATGTCGCGGAGAGAGCGTTGCGGATGGTTAAACTCCACGACTTATGGGCTGGCCTCGATTATGAGCTCCGCCTGGAGGGTGGACCCCGTGAGCAGCGGATTCGCTGTGAGGGTGGGCGCATAATCAGAGGTCGTGGAGGAACGCGAGGAGCCGGTCCGGCGGGTGGTATCGCCCTGGCCTGGTGTGGGGGGGTGCGGTGCGAGCGAGTGCTTTCTCTTTGATGGACATGTCGCTGTGGAGGTAGCTGCGCATGGTGGTGTCGAGGCTTTGGTGTCCGAGCCAGAGCGCTATGGTCGCTACGTCGACTCCTGAGCGCAGGAGCTCCATGGCGCAGGCGTGGCGAAGGACGTGTGGTGTGGGCTTCTTGGCAGCTATGGATGGGCAGGTTTTCGCCGCGGTCACGGCGTGTTTGGCGACGCGTTCCGCTACTCCTCCTCGGCTGAGGTGTCCTCCTCGTTGGCTGGGGAATAGCGGTTCGTCTGGGCCGGCTTGGTGTTCACGGCTCCATGTCCGCAGCACGGCGACGGTCTGTTTGGTGAGCGGTGTGCAGCGGGCCCGGCGGCCTTTGCCGCGGCAGCGGACGTGCGCGCCGGCGCCGAGGTCGATGTCGCTGTTGCGGAGCCCGGTCAGCTCCGATACCCGAAGCCCGGTCTGCACGGCGAGATCGATGAGGGCCCGGTCTCGCCGGCCGGTCCAGGTTTGGGGGTCGGGGGCGTCGACGAGCGCGGCGATCTCTTCGGTGTTGAGGTAGCTCACCTCGGGGTGGTCGGTTCGCTTGGTGGGGATGGCCAGCACCTGGGCGATCATGCCGGCGTGCTCGGGGTGGCGCAGCGACGCGAACCTGAAGAACGATCGGATCGCCGCGAGGCGGGCGTTCCTGGTGCGCACACAGTTGTGACGTTCGGCTTCGAGGTGGTCCAAGAAGGCGCTGATTGTCGCGGGGTCGAGATCGGCGACGTCGAGTTGGCTGGGCTGCTTGCCGCTGCGGCGTTGAAGGTATCCGAGCAGCAGCCGCCACGAGTCTTTGTACGCGGCGACGGTGTTGGGGCTGGCGTGCAGCTGGTTGGACAGCCGGTCGGTGAACCACGCTTGGAGGCTGGGAGCGAGAGCGCTCATGGCCGTCGGCTCCTCGCTCGGGCGCGTCGATCGACGGCGAGAGCCAACAGTTGTGGCGTGGCCGACAAGTACCAATACGAGTTGGCCGGGTCGGCATGTCCCAACGCGGTGGACAGCAAAGGGAGCTGGGCGTTGACGTCCAGCCCGGCCCGATACCACGAAACCACGGTTGATATGGCATAGAAGTGCCTCAGGTCGTGTAACCGTGGTCGTCGTGGCGTGCCGGGGCGGGGTAGTCCCGCTCGGGCGGCCAGGACGGCGAAGGTGCCATCGACCCGGGTGTGGATGAGACGGGTTCCCGTCTTGGAGACCAACAACGTCGGCGAGCTCGGACGTGGGCAGTAGCGGTGTCGGACATCGGTGTAAGCGGCCAGGGCGGCGAGGGTGCTCGGATGGGCTGGTACCTGACGGTGCTTGTTGAACTTGGCGTTGCGGATCGCCAAGAGCCCGTCGTCCCAGTCGATGTCGTCGTCGTCTAGGCCGAGCGCTTCGCCCGGGCGCAGCCCACACGAGGCGATCAGGCCTATCAGGGTCTCGAAGGTGGCTGCCCGCAGCGGGTCGGCCATGCAGCGGGCCGCGGCCATCAACGCGGTGATCTCCTCGGGCAGGTACACATACGGTGTGGGACGCCAAGAACGTCGGGGCAACAGCCCCCTCGGCGGCACCTCGGTCGCCGGGTCGAATGCCCGCAGGTGGGCGGCGAACCCTCGCAGCACCCCGAGGCGTTGCGACCACCACGCCGGGTTGGCGTCGGGCGGGCGGGCGGCCCAGGACACGGCCAGCTCGGTGGTCACGGTCTCAGCCCCGGCCGCTTCGAGGTAGGCGACGAAGTCGCCCAGCAGGCGGGGGTGGGCTGCGAGCTTGAAGCCGAGCGAGCGGCGAAGCGCGATGTAGTCGTCTACGGCTGTTTGAAGGTCGGTCATGCCACGCCTCCCGGCCAGGGCTGGGCGACCGACCGCAGCGATGCGAGGTCGACCCTCGCGTAGATGCTGGTGGTGGCAGCTCCAGAGCGGTGCCGCAAGACCTGGCCGACGTCGCTGAGAGATCCGCCGCCGCGCAGCATCGCGGTGGCCGCCGAGTGGCGGAGTCGGTGCGCCCCGCAGGGGGGCACACCAGCACGTTCGCAGGCTCTCATGACCACCCCGGACACGCCGACGGGCCCCAACCCCACGATCGGGGCGCACACCCGCAGGAACACCGAACGGCACGCCACCTGTGGTCGTCGCTGGCACAGATACTCGACGATCGCCTCACCGACGTCGACGGGCACGGGCATCCGATCGACCCGTCGCCCCTTGCCGGTGACGACCACCTCGCCGTGGGACCAGTCGAAGTCGCCGAGCACGAGCCCTGCTACTTCGCCCGCGCGAAGCCCGAGGCGGCACAACAACTTGAGCACCGCCAGGTCACGCAGCCCCGTCAGCGAAGCCCGCTCGCAGGAGCCGAGAAGGGCTCCTACCTGCTCGGCCGGCAGCGCCTTGGGGAGCTGACCGCCGCCCCAGACCGCGACCGCGGGCAGCACCCCCGACAGGTCGAAAGGTGAAAGGCCGCTCGTGTAGACGAACCGCAAGAACGACCGCAGGCAGACCACCAGGTCCTTCGCCGACCCCGGGCTCAGCCGCCGGGACTCGCCGGCCACGAACTCGATCGCCTGGCGGGCGGCCAAGCAACCGAGATCAGCGTCGCCGACGTGTCCGGCGACACTGTTGAGGAACGCTCGAGCGACCGACACGTAGCGGGTGACCGTGCTCGGCGCCAACCCTCGAGCCGACACCAGGTAGTTCCTGTAGTCCTCGACCAGCCCGCCACGGCGCGCCTGCGGCCCCCCGAGCGCGCCAGGCAGCACCCCCAGCCGGCCCAGGTGTTCGAGCAACGGCTTCAACGCCCGCGCGGAGCGACGCTGGGTGTAGCCCTGCGATCGGCGACAAGCGACATACTCCTCGACCAAGGCGGGCGTCAACTCCTCGACGCTGGCCTCCCGTCCCGCCAACCAGCGGCTCACATGGGCCACCAGCTGCAGCTGGCCGCACACCGCCGTCGGCCGATAGCCCTGACCGACCAGCTCCTCCGCGAAGCCAGCCACATACCCAACCAGCGGGCCCGACACCTCGACCCGGCTCGGATCACTCATGATCGCCTCCTCTCCCGGGACCATCCCGGCAGACGAAGCGTCCCTCACCGTCGAGCGATTATGTGGCCACCATCACCCCAGCGCACCCCCTCCCACCAGGCAAAACACTGACCAGCCGCCCGCCTCGGACATAATCGAGGCCAGCCCATAAGCGGTGATATGGAGGTTGCGCCATATCACCGGAAGATCAGCGGTTGCTTCCACAATCTCACCAATGCCGAAGCCTTCGCCGCGATCCGATCTTATATCCAAACAGCCGACCACCACGACGAGAACCTTCTCGGGGTACTGCGCCAGCTGTTCACCACCGGGCCGTGGCTGCCACCCCAAACCGCCGGCGGACCCTGACCTGCGGCGCCGCCGGTCAGACTGGTGGTGATGGCCGAAGCGTCACCCCACCCCGACATCACCGCACTCGTCACAGCCATCCGCGACGGCACCCTCGACGACGACCTCGCCGATCTTGTCGACGCCATCAACGACCGGCGTGCCACCAGCGAAGCCGACCAGACCCGCCGAGCGCTGCAACGCCTCGCGGTCGGCGACCGCGTCCGTCTCGACCGCCACGTACGCCCCAAATACCTCCAAGGCGCGACCGGGACCATCCACCAGATCGACACCACCACCGTCGTCGTCAAACTCGACACCCCCACCGGACGATTCACCGACGGTCACATCAACTGCTCACCCCGAGTCCTTCAGCCCCTCGCTGACACCTGAATGCTTACGCTCAGGCGCCCGCCGGGGATCGATGTGGTGTGACGGTCCCCAAACGCGAACCACCAGGTGGAGCGCCACATCGGCCCCAGCGAACAGCGGGCGACCGATCCGAGTGCCTCTACGACCGTCCTGGACGGAGGCCGATTACGGGTTCTGTCCCTTGGCCATCGAACCAGCAGCTCTCAACGGCTAGGGCCGGAGGGCGAGCTCCCAGAGGACGAAGCCGTCGTCGCCCGCGCCGCTGAAGTAGAAGCCGGCGTTGCGCAGCACCGACTGGCTCGGCAGGTTGGCGGGTGCCGTCCGGGCCGTGACCTTCCGCACGCCCCCCGACCGCAGCATCCCGACCAGCAGCTGGACGGCCTCGGTCGTGAGTCCCCGGTTGCGCCACTCCGGCGCTATGCCGTAGCCGATCTCGACCGTGCCGGTGCCGTCGGGCGGCCGGTGGCAGCCGATCCCGCCGGCGACGGTCCCGGGCCCGGCGATGACGATCTGGTAGGGGAGGAACAGCTCCGGCACCTCCGGCGGCGGCGGCCGATCGGTGAGGAACCGCGAGATGTCCCGGTCGCCCTCGGTCGGGTACCCCGGCGACCAGTCCAGCTGGCGGTCGTTGCCGAGCACGGCGCGCGCCATCTCGATCCCCAGCGGGCGCAGCAGGATGCGCCGGGGCTCGGCCGCTGGCAGTGCCACGAGTCGAACGTACCTCGCCCCGCACCCCGTCGCTCGAGTGGCTGGGGAGGTGTGCGCCGGCGCCGGCGGCTAACATGGCTAGCCGCGCCGGCTCTTGGCCGGCGGCCACGTCGGAGTGGCGGAATAGGCAGACGCGCCAGCTTGAGGGGCTGGTGCCCGCAAGGGCGTGGGGGTTCAAGTCCCCCCTCCGACACTGGATCGAACACATGTTCGATCCAGGTATGGCCAACGGTGCGTTTGGCGTGCCACCATCGATGCGATGCGTCTGCCGCCGCCGAGCTTGCTTCGAGATGAACGACCACCCG